>NZ_JBSGXU010000143.1:828-21476 GCF_053610205.1 Streptomyces sp. NPDC054932
ACGGCGGAGAGAAGCCCGCCGCAGGCGCCCCGGCACCCGTACAGCGCACGGAAAGCCGCCCACCGCTCGGCACACCTCCCGCCCAACTGCCGCCCACGAGCACGCCGTCCGAGCACTCCGCGCCCGCCACCGCACCCGCCCCGGCGATGCCCGTCGTACAGCGCCAGACCGAGCCGTCGGCCGAGGCCGCCGCAGCGACTCCCGCACCCGTGGCACCCGTGGTCCAGCGCCGCACCGAGCCCTCACCCTCCCGTGCAACCACCCCCGACGGCGGAGAGAAGCCCGCCGCAGGCGCCCCGGCACCCGTACAGCGCACGGAAAGCCGCCCACCGCTCGGCACACCTCCCGCCCAACTGCCGCCCACGGCCCCACCGTCCGACCGCCCCGCACCCGCCCCGGCGATGCCCGTCGTACAACGCCAGACCGAGCCGTCGGCCGAGGCCGCCGCAGCGACTCCCGCACCCGTGGCACCCGTGACACCCGTGGCACCCGTAGTCCAGCGCCGCACCGAACCCTCACCCTCCGGTGCAGCCAACCCCGGCGCCCGAGGGAAGCCCGCCGCAGGCGACCCGGCACCCGTACAGCGCACGGAAAGCCGTCCACCGCTCGGCGCGCCTCCCGCCCAACTGCCGCCCACGGCCACACCGTCGGACCACTCCGCGACCGCCACCGCACCCGCCCCGGCGATGCCCGTCGTACAACGCCAGACCGAGCCGTCGGCCGAGGCCGCCGCAGCCGCTCCCGCACCCGCACCCGTGGCACCCGTGACACCCGTGGCACCCGTGGTCCAGCGCCGCGCCGAACCCTCACCCTCCGGTGCAGCCACCCCCGGCGCCCGAGGGAAGCCCGCCGCAGGCGACCCGGCGCCCGTCCAGCGTGCGAGGACCCGCGCACCGCTCGGGGCGCCGCTCACCGAGCTGCCCGCCACCGCCGTGCCGTCGGGCCGCCCCGCAACGGCTCCCGCGACCGCCCCGGCGATGCCCGTCCTGCAACGCCAGGCCGAGCCCTCGGCCGACCGCGGGTCGGGCCCGGGACGGCCCGCGCCGCGTGTCCGCACCGGCTTGGGGGCACCGCTGCCCGCGCTGCCGCCGAGCGCGGCCCGGCCCGTCTCCCCCGCCGACGTGCAGCGCGCACCCGCGCCCGGGGCGCCGTCGGCGCCGACGAGCCACGCACCCGTGCTGGGAGCAGGCGGCGTACCGCGCCGTACCGCCGCCCCCGGCACCCCCCGGACCGGCGGCCCCGGCGCACCCCCCGGGGCCGCCCACCCGGTTCCCCCTGTCGTCGCCCTCTCGGTCGCCGACCGTCGTGCGGCGGCCCCGCACCGCACCCTCCAGCTCCTGGCGGCCCGGCCCCTGCCCCTCGGCACCCGTGACATGGGCAGCGCGGCCGCCCCCGCTCCCCGCCCGGTGAGCCGTCCCGTGGTCGCCGCCCGCTGGCCCGCCCCGCCCGCCACGCCCGCCGCACCGCAGCAGGTCCAGCGGGCCGCGGTGGACGCGCCGCGCGGGACGACCCCGCACGCGGTGCGTGCCGTACGTACCGTGCGCCCCGCACCCGCGAAGGCGCCCGCCCGCGCCGCGGCCGCCCCCCTGCCCGTGACCGGCACGCACGCACCGCCGCTCGTGGTCCAGCCGTCCCCGGCACCGGCGTCGGCGCAGCCCGTACCCGTCGTGCGTCCCAGGACGGCGGCCCCCGACGCCACCGCGGTACCGGCGCAGGGCGTCCCCCGTCCGGCGGGCCCGCCCTCGGTGCAGCGCGCCCCGGCCGGGGGCGCGGGGCCGGGGCCCGCCAAGCCCGCCCCCGCCGACCGGCACGCGGCGCCGCAGGTCCCCGACTCCGATCTGGACGACCTCGCACGCCGCCTGCTGGACCCGGTCGCCCGTCTGCTGCGCACCGAGTTGCGGCGAGGCCGGGAACGGGCCGGCCGGCCCTTCGACGGCCGCCGCTGAGAACGCGTACGAACGAGAAACGGACGACGGACCGATGACGGACAACATCTTCGCGACCAGCGTGTTCTTCCGGCTGGCGATCGGCGGCAACGACCTGGGCGCCTTCCACACCTGCTCCGGCATGGGCGCCGAGGTCGAGATGGAGAGCTACGCCGAGGGCGGCAACAACGGCTTCACCTGGCAGCTTCCGGGCCGTGTGACCTGGTCGAACATCACCCTCACCCGGCCCGTCACCGCCGACACGGCGAAGATCGGCCGCTGGCTGGACGAGACGCTGCGCCGGGTCGAGCCCAAGGACGGGGAGATCGTGGCCCTGCGGCCCGACCTGAGCCGGATCATCAGCTGGCAGGTGTTCGGGATCGTCCCGGTCCGGTGGCAGGGGCCGTCCTTCGACCCCGCCAACTCCGCGGCGGCGGTGGAGACGTTGGAGATCGCCCACCAGGGACTGCTGCCCTCCTGACCGCCCCCACCGCCCCCGCCCCCGCCCGTATCCGTCTTCGTGTCCGTCCGCTTCGCCGCCCCCGCTCCGGAAGGGAGTCCACGCCATGGCCTCATCGGCACGCGCCAGCCGCGCCAGGGCCCAGCTCACCCTCAAGGAGCCCCCGGTCTCGGTCGGGGCCAAGCCGGGCGGGGTCCTCGCGAAGCTCGACCTCCAGTTCAACCCGTCGACGCTGCAGCTGGGCAAGACCACGGAGTGGCGGCGCTCCCCCTCCCGGATGGCCGGGCAGTCGGCGCTGCCCGAGTTCGTGGGCAGCGGTCCCCGCACCCTGAGCCTGGAGGTGTTCCTCGACGCCACGGCCACCCACGACAACTCGGTGGAGCAGGCGGTGGAGAAGCTGATGAAGGCGTGCGTGCCGACCCCGGCCAGCCTCGGCCGCAAGAAGCCGGCGAGCCCCTGGGTGCGCTTCGAGTGGGGCAGCGCGCGGACGACGTCCTTCGACGGGGTCCTGTCGAACCTGTCGGTGTCGTACACGCTCTTCGACGTGGACGGCAAGCCGCTGCGGGCCACCTGCTCGCTGTCCATCGAGGAGGCGAGCGTCGACCCGCCGGGCCAGAACCCGACCTCCGGCTCACGCACCGCCCGCAGCACGCACATCGTGGTGGCGGGCGACAGCCTGGCGATGCTCGCCTGGCGCGAGTACGGCGACGCGACGGCCTGGCGGATCATCGCGGAGGCCAACGGCCTGGACGACCCGATGGCACTCGTGCCCGGCACCGAGATCGTGGTGCCGGGCATGCAGGACCGGCACCACGAGGAGGAGCAGCGGTGAGCGGATCCGAGTCCGGGGGGCGGTCGTTCGCGGCCGACCCCATCGTGGAGACGCCCGGCGAACTGCCGCAGATCTGGGCGGCGCAGCTGGTGAGCTGCGTGGTGGACGAGAACGTGGGCCTGCCGGACACGGCGGTGCTCACCTACCGCGACCCCGACCACGAGTTCCTGCGCGCCACCGGCATCACCATCGGCACCCCGCTGCGGGTGTCGGTGACGACGGTGAAGGGGCAGGCGCGGGAGCGGCTGTTCAACGGCGAGGTCACGGCCCTGGAGATCGACCGGGACCGCACCGGCTCGTTCACCGTCGTCCGCGCCTACTCCAAGGCGCACCGCCTCCAGCGCGGCCGCAAGGTCGTGGCGTACCGGAACATGACGGCCGCCGCCATCGTCCGCAAGGTGGCCGCCGGGGCGGGCCTGGCCGTCGGGAAGGTGGAGGCCGCCCCGGTGACGTACAAGCAGCTGTCCCAGGCGAACGTCTCCGACTGGGACTTCCTGCAGTTCCTGGCGGGCGAGAGCGGCGCGCAGGTGCGCGTCGACGACCAGGGGCTGCTGCAGTTCACCAAGCCCGTGAAGGCCTCCGGGGCGCCCGCCCCGTCGACGTCGGCCGTGCGCAGTCCGATGGTGCTGGAGTACGGACGGAACCTCCTTGCCCTGCGGGCCGCGCTGTCCGCCGCCGACGGCTCCTCGACCGTGCAGGTGCGCGGCTGGGACGTCACCACCAAGCGGCCGCTGGTCGCCCAGCAGCCGTCGGTGGTCAGCGACACGGTGGTGCCGGGCCTCAGCCCCGCGCTCGCCGCACGCTTCGGCAAGGCGTCGGTGGCCGTCACCGACACCCCGTACCGCACGCAGGCCGAGACCACTGCGGTCGCGAAGGCGGCGGCTGACCGGATCAGCTCCGGTTTCGGCGAGCTGGAGGCGGTGGCCGAGGGCAACCCGCTGCTGCGGGCGGGCAAGGCGGTGGCCCTCGGCAACGTCGGGCAGGCGTTCTCCGGCCGGTACACGGCGACGGCCGTGCAGCACGTCCTGGAGCCGCACGGCGGCTACCGCACCACCGTGTGGGTCAGCTCCAGCCCGGACCGCTCCCTGGCCGGCCTGGTGACCGGCGCCAACGCGCCGGGGCGCGGCCCGCGCATCCCGGGGCTCGCGATCGGCGTGGTGACGGACGTGCGCGAGCCGAATGGCTCCCAACGCGGCGCGGTCCGGCTGAAGTTCCCCTGGCTGGACGACACGTACGTCACCGACTGGGTGCGCACCGTCCAGTGGGGCGGCAAGGGCGGCGGCGGTGTGGTGAGCCCCGAGGTCAACGACGAGGTGCTCGTCGGGTTCGAACAGGGACTGCTCGACAGCCCGTACGTCATCGGCGGGCTCTACAACGGCGTCGACCAGCCCTCGCCGCACGACGTGCCGCTGATCGACAAGACCAGCGGGAAGGTCAACCGCCGCTCGGTGGTGTCGCGTTCGGGCCACCGCGTGGAACTGCTGGACGCGCCGGCGCCCGGGCCCTCCGGGCTGCGGCTGGTGACCGGGGACGAGCGGCTGGAGGTACGCATGGACGACCGCCGGGACCGCATCGAGCTCACCGTGTACGCGGGGCCCAAGCGACCGCTGACCTCCGTCGTCCTGGACAAGGCCGGCATCACGCTGGACGCCGGCAAGGGCACCGTGAAGGTGTCCGGCCGTCAGGTCGACATCGACGGCACGGCCGGGGTCAGCATCGGCGGCCGGACCGTGAAGGTGAACGGAACTGCGGACGTCACCGTCAACGGCGGCCTGCTCGCCGTCCTCAAGGCCCGGCTCATCCGGATCAACTGAACCCCGCCCCCGCCCGCCCGGTCCACGACCCGCTTCCCCGAGGAGATTCCGATGCCAGCCGCTGCCCGTACCGGCGACCCCACCAACCACGGTGGCCGGCTCGCCACGCCGCCGCCCGGGGCCGCCCCGGCCGTGGCGACGGTGCTGATCGGCGGCGCGCCGGCCGCCGTCGTGGGCAGCCTGCACGTCTGCGTGGTCCCGCCGCACGCGGCCCTGGGACCGGCCAACGTGATCATGCCGAACCCGGCCGCCCTCGCCACGGGCACGGTGCTCATCGGCGGGCTGCCCGCCGCACGGGCGCGCGACCAGACCGCGTGCGGCGCGATGGTCCTGACCGGCGCCATGAACGTCCTGATCGGTGGTGTGTGATGAGCGAACGGTTCATCGGGCGGGGCTGGGCCTTCCCCCTGCGGGTCGGGCCGACCGGCGGGATCGCCATGGTCGAGCGGGAACGGGAGCTCGAAGAGGCCATCCGACTGGTCCTGGGCACCGCTCCGGGCGAGCGGCCGATGCGGCCCGAATTCGGCTGCGGCATCCACGAGTACGTCTTCGCCCCCGGCGACGGCGACACCGCCGGGCGGGTCGCCCAGCAGGTGCGCGAAGCCCTGGAGCGCTGGGAGCCCAGGATCGCGGTGGACGAGGTCGTCGTGGCCTTCGACGCCGTCGAGGCGGGCACCCTCTACATCGATGTGCACTACACGGTGCGCACCACCAACGACCGGCGCAACCTGGTCTTCCCCTTCTACACGATCCCCTCCGAGGAGGGGGCCGAGGAAATGGTCGCGGACTGATGGCCCTGCCCTCCCCCAACCTGGACGACCGCCGGTTCCAGCAGCTCGTCGACGAGGCGAAGCGGTACGTGCAGCAGCGCGCGCCCGAGTGGACCGACCACAACGTCTCCGACCCGGGCGTCACCCTGATCGAGACGTTCGCCTACCTCGTGGACCAGCTGCTGTACCGGCTCAACCGCGTCCCGGAGAAGAACTACCTGGCGTTCCTGGACCTGTTGGACATCCAGCTGTACCCGCCGTCGGCCGCCGCCGCCGACGTCGACTTCTGGCTGTCGGCCCCACAGCCCGAGACGGTGACGCTGCCCGCGGGCACCGAGGTGACCACCGCCTCCGGCGAGACCGAGGAGGCCGTCGTCTTCGCGACGACGGGCGATCTGCGCATCGTGCCCAGCGAGTTGATGCGCCTGGTCACCGCTCCCCGCACCGGTGACATGACCGACCGGACCGGTGCGCTCGCCGAGGGCCGCGACATACCGTGCTTCGGGGCGACGCCCGAGCCCGGCGACGCCCTGTTGTTCGGCCTGCCGACGGCGGTGCCGCGCTGCGTGGTCGCGGTCCGTCTCGACAGCCGCGTCGAGGGCGTCGGCGTCGACCCGCGTCAGCCCCCGCTGGTGTGGGAGGCGTGGGACGGCGGCCGCTGGCAGCGCTGCGAGACCGACTCCGACAGCACCGGCGGCCTCAACCGGCCCGGTGAGGTCATCGTGTACGTACCGGCCGGGCACACCGCGTCCCTGCTGAGCGGCACCCGTGCGGGCTGGCTGCGCTGCCGGGTCACCGAACCGGAGCCCGGCCAGCCCTTCTACTCGGAGTCCCCGACCGTGCGCGAGGCCGCCGTCTTCACCGTCGGCGGCACCATGGCCGTGGAGCACGCCGAGCGGGTGACCGACGTACCGCTCGGCGCGTCGGAGGGGGTGGCGGGGCAGACCTTCCGGCTCGGCCGCCCGCCCGTGCTGCTCGACGGGGAACCGCCGGCCGTGGAGGTGTCCTCCCCCGAAGGATGGCAGCGCTGGGAGGTGGTGGAACACTTCGGCCGCTCGGGTCCCGACGACCGGCACGTCCGCGTGAACGCCACCACCGGCGAGTTCACCTTCCCGCCGGTGCTGCGCGAGGCCGACGGCACCCTGCGCGCCTGCGGCGCCGTACCGCCCAAGGGCTCCCAGGTCCGCGTGGCCCGCTACCGCACCGGGGGCGGCCCGGCGGGCAACGTCTCGCGCGGCGCGATCTCCGTCCTGCGCAGCTCCGTCCCGTACATCGCCCGGGTCACCAACCGGGAGGCCGCGCTCGGCGGTGTCGCCGGGGAGACCGTCGACAACGCCAAGCTGCGGGCACCGGAGACGCTGCGCATGCAGGAGCGCGCGGTGACCGCCGAGGACTACGAGATCATCGCCCGCCGGGCGGCGCCCTCGGTGCGCCGCGTCCGCTGCCTGCCCGACCGAGACGGCGGGGGAGGTCCTGGCGCGGTGCGCGTCCTGGTGGTGCCGGACGCGGTGGCCGACGAAGGCGACGACCGGCTCCGCTTCGAGCAGCTGATCCCCTCCGACCAGGTGCTCGAAGCAATCACCACCACCCTCGACGAACGGCGCCTGATCGGCACCCGCCTCGTCGTGGAACCCCCCGTCTACCAGGGCGTCACCGTGGTCGCCCGGCTGTCGGCACCCGCCGCGGACGCAGACCGGGTGCGCGAGGCGGCGCTCGGCGCGCTGTTCCGCCACCTCAACCCCCTGCACGGCGGGCCCGACGGCACCGGCTGGCCGTTCGGCCGGCCCGTCCAGTACGGAGAGGTGTTCGGCGTGCTGCAACGCGCCGTCGGAGACGTCCTGGTGGAGGAGATCCGGATGTTCGCCGCCGACCCGATCACCGGGCGGCGCGGCGCCCCTGTCGACCGGATCGACATCGGAGCGGGCGCGCTGGTCTTCTCCTACCAGCACCAGGTGGTCGTGACGGAGCCGGAGACGGAGGTGCACGGATGAGCCGGGCCGCCGTCCCCGGCCTGCCCAGCAGGCACCCGATCGGCGAGCAGCTGCCCGCGCTGTACGCCGACGACGACTTCGCCCAGCGGTTCACCGCGGGGCTGGACACCGTACTCGCCCCGGTGTTCACGACCCTCGACAACCTGCCCTCCTACTTCGACCCCCGGCTGGCCCCGGCCGACTTCCTGACCTGGCTGGCCTCCTGGGTGGGCGGCACCGACGACCTCCGGTGGCCCACCGGGCTACGGCGCGAGGCGGTGGCGCGAGCGGTGGAACTGCACCGCCGGCGTGGCACCCGGCGCGGCCTGACCGAAGCCCTTCGCCTGATCCTGGGCGTGTCCGCCGAGGTCAGCGGGGACGGCGGGGCCACCTGGTCCCGTACGGCCGGCGCCGAGCCGCCCGCCGCCCCGGACGGCGAGGTCCTGGTCCGGGTGTGGCCGCACCGCGAGGCGACGGTGGACGCGGACCGGGTCCGCGCGCTCGTGCGCACCCTGTGCCCGGTCCACACGGTCTGCCGGGTCGAGGTCCTGTCCGGTCCGCCCGCGGGCGAAGGGAGGTGACGGCGGTGCGTGCGTGTCCCGTGTGCGGGTCGTCCAACGGCGCGACGGACGACTTCTGCCGCAACTGCGGCGCCTACCTGGGCTGGTCGGGCTCCGCCCCCGCGCGCGGCTCGGCGGCCGCAGGGACCGAAGCCCCCGACCGGGCCCGACCCGCGCCCGCCACGACCGAGTCGGCCCCGCCCGCGCCCCCCGCGGCGGGCTCCGCGGCCGCGCCCGCCAGGGCCGAGTCGGCCCCCTCCGTTCCCCCCGCGGCGGAGTCGGCGGTCGCGCCCGCCACGACCGGCTCGGCCCCGCCCGCGCCCCCCGCGGCGGAGTCGGCCCTGCCCACGACGGCCGACGCGGACCGTCCCGCATCCGCCCCTCCCGCATCCGCCCCGCCCGCACCCGCCGGGGCGGATCGGCGGGTGCCCTGGCAGCGCAGACGGTCCGCCCCGCCCGCCCCCGCCGCCCCGGAGTCCGGCCCGACCGCGCCCCCGGGTGCGGAACCGGCCGCCGACCGGCGGCCCGGGCCCGACCCTGCCGCGCCCGCCGTCGCGGAACCGGCAGCGCCCCCCTCCCCGCCGGAGCCCGATCCGGCGGGGACACCGCTGCCGGAGCAGACACCGCCCGCGCCCCCGGCGCCCCCGGCACGGCCACCCGCCGCGCCCCGGGCCGTCGCGCCCCGGGCCGTCGCGCCGCAGGCACCCGCGTCCCCGCAGCCCGTCCGGCCCGCGAAGGCCGTCGCGCCGCGCCCGGTCGTGCGTACCGCCGCGGTGAGCGACGACGTGGCCGGCGTGCCGTGCCCCGCCTGCGCCACGCCCAACCCGCCCGACCGCCGCTTCTGCCGCCGCTGCGCGGCTCCGCTCACGCCCACCACCGCACCGGCTCCCCTGCCGTGGTGGCGGACGGTCTGGCCGTTCCGCCGCCGCACGCGCGCCGGTTCGGGCCGCCTGGCGCGCTTCCTGGTGGTCCTGGCCGTCGTACTGGCCCTGTGCGCGGGCGGCTTCCTGCTGCTGCCGGCCGGACGCCACCTGATCGAGGACACCCGCGACAAGCTCGGCAAGGCCAAGGCGGTGACCGCCACCCGCGTCGAGGCGAGCGCCGAGGTGCCCGGGCATCCGGTGGGCGACAGCACGGACGGGCTCAGCAACCGCTACTGGGGCGCGCCCGGCCCCGGCGCCTCGGTGACGTACACCTTCGCCAAGCCGTTCCGCCTGGTCGCCGTGATCATCACCAACGGCGCCTCGTCATCGCCCGAGGAGTACGCGAAGCAGGCGCGGGCCCTCCAGATCGACATGGAGGTGACGACGCGGGACGGCCGGAAGGTCCACAGGAAGCTCTCCCTGAGCGACAAGCCCGGCCCCCAGACGTTCCCCACCGGCATCAGCGACGCCACCGCGATCCGGCTGGTCCTGGACGTACCCGCCGGCGCGGCCCCGGAGCGCCATCTCGCCCTGGCGGAGGTGGAGTTCTTCCAGCGGAGCTGACCGGCGCAGGACGGGCCGCACCGAAGTACCGTGACCCGGTGGAGAAGCACGTACGACTGGAACCCTGGTCCGCGGGGGACTTCTGGCTGCTGGAGCGGAAGAACGAGCCGGCCATGACCGAGTTCCTCGGCGGCCCCGAACCGGCCGCGAAGCTCGTCGACCGACAGAGGCGCTACGAGGCCCTGAGCGCGCGGGAGCCGGCCGCCGGGCGGATGTTCCGCGTCGTGTGGACCCGCCCCGGGGAACTCCCCGAGAGCGTCGGGTCCGTCGGCTTCTGGGAGCGGGACCGGCAGGGCGAGCCGGTCTACGAGGCCGGCTGGGGCATCCTGCCCGAGTTCCAGGGGCACGGGCTGGCCGTGGCGGCGCTGACCGCGCTCCTGGCGTACGTCCGCGCCCACGGCACCCGCGACAGCATCCACGCCTTCCCGGGCACCGACCACCCGGCGTCCAACGCGGTGTGCCGGCGGGCCGGGTTCGAGTACCTGGGCGACGTCGACTTCGAGTACCCGCCCGGCGTGCCCCACCCGAGCTGCGACTGGCGCTACCGGGTGGGGCCGCCGCAGGGCACGCTCACGCCGTCAGGATGATGCGGCCGCGCACCCCCGGCTCCTCGAGGCGGGCGTGGGCCTTGGCGGCCTCGGCCAGCGGGAAGGTGTCGGCGACCCGCAGGGCGAGCGCGCCCGCGTCGACCAGGGCCACCAGACGGGCCAGGTGCGCCCCGTCCGCCGCGACCTCCTGCTCCTCGACCCGGATGCCGCGCTCCGCGGCCGGGGCGTGGTTCGGGATCAGGCCGACGTAGACCCCGCCGTCACGGACCGCGGCCAGCGCGTCCGCGCCCAGCACGGCCGCGTCCAGGACCCCGTCCACGGGCCCGGCCGGAGCCGCGCCGCGCGGGACGAACCCGGTCGCGCCCAGGGACCGTACGAGCTCCTCGTCCTGCGGACCCGCCAGGGCCGTCACCACCAGGCCGGCCCGGGCCGCGAGCTGCACCGCCAGGCCGCCGACGACGCCCGCGGCGCCCGTGATCAGGACCGAGGAGCCGGGGGCGAGCCCCAGCAGGTCCACCGCGCGGGCGGCGGTCAGGCCCGCGAGCGGGAGCCCCGCCGCGGCCACGGCGTCCACGGTGGTCGGCGCGGCCGCCACGGCGGTGGCGTCGAGCACCACGTACTGCGCGTGCGTGCCCAGCGGCTTCACCGCCCCGTGGTGCAGCCCCACGACCAGGTCGCCCACGCTCAGACCGGCCACCTCGGCGCCCACCTCGTCGATCTCCCCGGACACCTCCCAGCCCAGACCGATCCGCTGCCCGGCGCCACCGAAGACCCCGGCGCGCACCGCGCCGTCCACCGGGTTGAGCCCGGCGGCGACGACCCGGACGCGGACCTGACCGGCCGCGGGGTGCGGCACCGGGACCTCGGCCGACACGACCTGCTCCGGGCCGCCGAACTCCGTCACCACGGCCGCCTGCATCGTCTGCTCACTCATCTTCGTCTCTCCCGTTCGTAGGTCACCGGTTCGCACGTTCGCCGGTTCGCTCGTTCCTGATGAGCACTAACCTAGGGAGAGGTACTCTCTTTTCGTAAGTACGCACTCCAAGGTGCGTACCCGACCCGGAAGTGGGGCACCCATGGCCACCAGCACCGCCGCGGCCCGCCGCGAGGAAGCCCGTTCCGCCTACGACGCATTCCTCAAGGAGTGCCCCACCAGCCAGCTCCTGGCCCGCATCAGCGACAAGTGGGTCGGCCTCATCGTCAGCGCCCTCGGCCAGACCGAGGACCGCTCCATGCGCTACAGCGACCTCGGCCGCAAGATCCCCGGCGTTAGCCAGAAGATGCTCACCCAGACCCTCCGCTCCCTCGAACGCGACGGCCTCGTCACCCGCACCGTCACCCCCACCGTCCCCGTCCGCGTCGACTACCGGCTCACCGACCTCGGCAGCAGCCTCGGCTGCCTCCTGTCCTCCGTGAAGCTCTGGGCCGAGAACCACTTCGACGAGGTCAGCACCCATCGCGACACCTACGACCGGGCCACCGCGACCTCATGAATTCAGCCGCGACCGGCACTCGGGCAATGGCATGCTGAGGGGGTGAACGGACCCGGCATTCAACTCACCCTCGCCCCTGAACTGCGCCTCTTCGCCCCGCCCAGCCGGCGCGCCGACCGCGTACCGACCGTCACCGACGGCGCATCCAGCCTCGGCCACGTCGTCGAATCGGCCGGCGTACCGCTCACCGAAGTCGGCCGCCTCCTCGTCGACGGCCACGAAGTACCCGTCTCCTACGTCCCCCGGGACGGCCAGAACGTCGAGGTGTTCGGCGTCGAGCGCCCCCAGCAGATCCCCGGCGCCCCGCTCCGCTTCCTCCTCGACGTCCACCTCGGCACCCTCGCCCGCCGCCTGCGCCTGCTCGGCGTCGACGCCGCCTACGAGAACGAGGACATCGGCGACCCCGCCCTCGCCACGCGCTCCGCCGAGGAGCGGCGCGTACTGCTCTCCCGCGACCGCGGCCTGCTGCGCCGCCGCGAACTGTTCGCCGGCGCGTACGTCTACAGCGACAACCCCGACGACCAACTGCGCGACGTACTGGGCCGGTTCGCGCCCGACCTCGCACCATGGACCCGCTGCACCGCCTGCAACGGCCCGCTCCGCGAGGCCGACAAGGAGAGCGTCGGCGACCGCCTGGAGCAGGGCACGCACCGCTCCTACGACGTGTTCGCCCAGTGCGCCGAGTGCGAGCGCGTGTACTGGCGGGGCGCCCACCACGCCCGCCTGGAGCGGATCGTCGACGAGGCCCTGGTGGAGTTCGGCAGGGCCTGACCCACGGGCCCGGCCCACGGATGGGGTCCACGGGCGGGGCCCACGGGCCCGGCCCAAGGGCGGGGTCCTGCCGGCCGGTGGATCAGGCCCTGCCCGGCCGCTCTAGAAGGCGTAGGCGTCGCCCGTGTCCAGCGCCAGCACCACGTGCTCGTTGTTGGTGCGGTTCCGGTCCGTCGCACCACCGTTCCACCAGGTGTCGACCCGCACCACCACCTCCGGTGCGGGCTCCCGCAGCTCCAGCAGCAGCCCGATGTGCCGGCCCCGCCCGTGCAGCGGCAGCGGCCCCGTCTCGCACACCACCTCGCGCAGGCCCGCCCGCGCGCAGCCCTCCGCCAGCTCCTGGCGGTCCGCGAGCTCGGCCGACAGCCGCACCCGCACCGTCGCGTTCGGCAGCGCGGCGGGCCCGTCGTTCTCAGGGACCATCCAGATCCGCAGCCGGGCCCCCGACAGGGCCACCCGGCCGTGGAAGGCCACATCGGCCTCCGGCCCGTCCCCCGTCGACGCCTGCGCCGACCCGGGGACACCCGCACCGAGCGCCAGCAAACCCGCCACCACCACACTTCGTACGGCACCACGGCGCACCGACACCACCTCCTCGCGCGGAGGCTAGCCACCAGCAGCCCCGGCCGGTCGGACCATCACACGAACGAGGGCGCGCCCACCCCCATCTGCCGTGCACACCGTTCCTACCTTTGAGCCATGCCGATCGCCCTCATCGCCCGCTCCGCCGCCCTCTTCACCCTCGCCGCACTCCTGGAGATCGGCGGCGCCCGGCTCGTCCGGCAGGGCGTCCGGGCCCACCGGGGCTGGGCCTGGATCGGCGCCGGAGTGATCGCCCTCGGCCTCTACGGCTTCGTCGCCACCCTCCAGCCCCAGGGCGACTTCGCCCGCGTCCTCGCCACCTACGGCGGGATCTTCGTCGCCGGATCCCTCGTCCGGGGCGTCGTCGCCGACGGCTACCGCCCCAACCGCTGGGACATCGCCGGGGCCCTCGTCCGCCTCGCCGGAATGGCCGTGATCATGTACGCCCCGCGCGGCCGCTGAGCCCGCGCCTATGCTGGCGGGTAATCCCCCGTACGAACGACCGAGGAGCCGCACATGAGCACGGCCGCCACCCGAACCGCCGTAGTCACCGGCGCGAGCAGCGGCATCGGCGCGGCCACCGCCCGGCAGCTCGCCGCAGCCGGCCACCACGTCGTCCTCACCGCCCGCCGCAAGGACCGCATCGAGGCCCTCGCCGCCGAGATCACCGCGGCCGGCCACCGGGCCACCGCGTACGCCCTCGACGTCACCGACCGCCCCGCCGTCGACGCCTTCGCCGCCTCCCTGGACCGCTGCGACGTACTCGTCAACAACGCCGGCGGGGCCATCGGAGCCGAGCCCGTGGCCACCGGCGACCCCGCCGACTGGCGCACGATGTACGAGGTCAACGTCATCGGCACGCTCAACGTCACCCAGGCCCTGCTCCCCGCCCTCACCGCCTCCGGCGACGGCACGGTCGTGGTCCTCTCCTCCACCGCCGGCCACTCCACGTACGAGGGCGGAGCCGGCTACGTCGCCGCCAAGAACGGCGCCCGCGTCCTCGCCGAGACCCTGCGCCTGGAGATCGTCGGCCAGCCCGTACGCGTCATCGAGATCGCCCCGGGCATGGTCAAGACCGAGGAGTTCGCGAAGACCCGCTTCCGCGGCGACACCGAGAAGGCCGAGAAGGTCTACGCGGGCGTCGCCGAGCCGCTCTCCGCCGACGACGTGGCCGACACCATCACCTGGGCCGTGACCCGCCCCAGCCACGTCAACATCGACCTCCTGGTGGTCCGCCCGCGCGCCCAGGCCTCGAACACGAAAGTCCACCGCGAGCTCTAGACAAGGCCCGAGCTCTTCAGGTGCGGCATGAGGGCCGCCGGCTTCAGCCCGGCGGCCCTCGCCGCGTCCAGGGCCCGCTGGAGGTCCGCCGCCAGCGTCGGCGTGAAGTGCAGCAGCACGATGTCCCCGGCCGCCAGCCGCGGCGTAGGCGGCGTCTCGCCCCAGGTGGTGAAGTCGTGCGTCCAGGTGATCAGCGCCTTCACCCCGCACGCCTTGGCCGCGAGCCGCACGTCGTCGTTCACCGCCCCGTACGGCGGCCGCAGCAGCTTCGGCGTCCGCCCGAAGGCGGCCTGGAGCTGCTCCCCCGCCCCGCACACCTCGGCGTCCTTGCCGGCGGCGTCGAGCGTCGTCAGGTCCGGGTGGTTGACGGTGTGGTTCTCGATGCCGACGCGCCCTTCCTCCGCGAGCCGGGTGAAGTACCCGGTGTCGTACGAGGTCGCCCCCGGCAGCAGGAAGAGCGCGGCCGGCACCCGCTTCTCCAGCAGGATCCGGGCCGCCGCCGGATCGTGGTTCCAGCCGTCGTCGATGGTGATGAAGACGACCTTCTCCCGGGTCGGCACATGCGACACGACGGGCGGCAGCCCCGGCTTCGCCTGGGCGGACCCGGCGGCCCCGAGGGCGAGTGACAACGACGCGAACGCGGCGACAAGCACGCGGGATCTCCACATGCCGCACACCTTGGTCTAGACCAACTTTCGAGGTCAACCCTCTTGCCTCAAACGGAAGTTGACGCCCCGCATCCCCGGGGCCCGTATGGGTGAATGCGCACGGAATGTCGGCAGGCGCGGATACGATCCGAAAGCGTGAGCCCCCAGAGGGAGGAAGCTATGACCGTGATACAGCACGAGACCACGATCGCCGAGGCCGCCGATCGTCTCTCCAAGGAGCTTCCCGGACACCGAGTGGAGATTCTCCAGGGGAGGCTCACCGTGACACCACCCGCGGACGGGTCACACGCACTGTCGCTGAGCTGGCTGATCGAAAAGTTCTACGACGCCGGTGCCCGGAAGGCGGGGCTGAGATACGTCCAAGGGATCGGCCTCTGGCTGCCGACCGGCTCCGACGACTACGCGATTCCGGATTTCGCGCTCGTCGAGGCCGACTTCCGCGACCACAAGGTCCAGAAGAACTGCTACGCGGCCGACGTCTTCCGCCTGATCGTCGAAGTGACGTCGTCGAACTGGTCCGACGACATCGGCATCAAGGTCGACAGCTACGCGAAGGCCGACATCCCGGTGTACGTCATCGCCGACCGCCACCACGACGAGGCCGTCCTCTGCAGCGACCCCCGCAACGGCACGTACCGCCTGCGCCGGACCTACAAGCGAGGCGAATCCATCCCCCTGCCCCCGCACATCGGAGTCTCCGTCGAGCTCCCGGTGGACCTCCTCCTCGACGGCGACGAGGCCTGACCCACGACGCACGGGAGCCCGGACCGATCACGATCGGTCCGGGCTCCCGCACTCCCCCGACATCCGCGCGCGGGCCTCAGCCCTTCACACAGATGACCTGCTTGAGCTTGGCCACGACCTGCACGAGGTCGGTCTGCTGGTCGATGACCTGCTCGATCGACTTGTACGCACCCGGGATCTCGTCCACGACGCCCGAGTCCTTGCGGCACTCCACGCCCTTGGTCTGCTCCGCCAGGTCCCGCGCCGAGAACCGCTTCTTCGCCGCCGTCCGGCTCATCTTCCGGCCCGCGCCGTGCGAGGCCGAGTTGAAGGACTTCTCGTTGCCGAGGCCCTTCACGATGTACGAGCCCGTGCCCATGGAGCCCGGGATGATCCCGTAGTCACCGCTGCCGGCGCGGATCGCGCCCTTACGCGTGACCAGCAGGTCCATGCCGTCGTACCGCTCCTCCGCCACGTAGTTGTGGTGGCAGCTGATCTCCCGGTCGAAGGAGACCTTCGCCTTGCGGAACTCCTTGCGGATGACCTCCTTGAAGAGGCTCATCATCGCCGCGCGGTTGTACTTGGCGTACTCCTGCGCCCAGAAGAGGTCATTGCGGTACGCCGCCATTTCGGGCGTGGCCGCGAGGAAGACCGCGAGGTCCCGGTCGACCAGGTTCTGGTTGTGCGCCAGGCCGCGGGCGACCCCGATGTGGTGCGCGGCGAGCTCGTTGCCGATGCCGCGGGAGCCGGAGTGCAGCATCAGCCAGACCGAACCCGACCCATCAAGACAGAACTCGATGAAATGATTGCCGCTTCCGAGCGTTCCGATCTGCTTCATGGCACGCTCGTGACGGAATTTGACCGAATCGGTGAGGTAGTCGAACCGGCTCCAGAGGCCCTCGTACCCCTCCACCGAGAAGCCGTACAGGCGTGACGGGTCCACCGCCTCCTTGTGCAGGCCCGTGCCCACCGGAATCGCCCGCTCGATCTTCGACCGCAGGCCCGACAGGTCCCCCGGCAGGTCGTTCGCCGTCAGGGACGTCTTCACCGCCGACATGCCGCAGCCGATGTCCACGCCCACCGCCGCCGGGCAGACCGCGTCCTTCATGGCGATCACCGAGCCGACGGTGGCGCCCTTGCCGTAGTGGACGTCCGGCATGACGGCCAGGCCCTTGATCCAGGGGAGCGTGGCGACGTTGTGCAGCTGCTGCATCGCACTGTCCTCGACCGACGCCGGGTCGGTCCACATCCTGATCGGGACCTTCGCCCCGGGCACCTCTACGTACGACATAAGGAACCAATCCCCCGAAAACCACAGAAAAGTCAGAAAGCGCAAAAGACTCGCTCTTGATCCCAAATACGACAGGGGACCGGCGCCGGCACCAGCGTGTGCGATAGACATTGTGTCCAGCCGCGCCCGAGTCGCGGCAACGCATTTTCCTGACCGTCGGGGGGCCCGCCGGTCGAAGGGAGCCAGTGGACGTGCAGCGCAAGGCGGTACGGCGGCGAGTCCTGCCAGGCATCGCGATGCTCACCGCGCTCGCGGCCGGGGCGGCCGGCCTGACCGGTTGCACCGGCGGGAGCACCGGCGGGAGCACCAGCGACGCGAAGGCCGGCGGGAGCTCCGCCGCGCCCGCCCAACCGGGGAAGTACCGCAGTCTGCCCGCGCCCTGCAAGGCCGTCGCCGACAGCAAGAAGCTCAAGGGCATGCTCCCGGCCGGGGACAGCCTCACCCCGGAGCAGCGCGACCAGATGTACACCGGCGTCGCGGACTCCTCGTACGACGGCGACCGGCGCGTCGGCTGCCGCTGGACCGGGCAGAGCCCGGAGGAGACGCGGCTGCTGTCGGTCGGCTTCGAGCGCGTGGTCTCGTACGACCGGACCGCCAGCAGCGACGACGACAAGGCCAAGCAGGTCTACGTGCGCCTGCTCACCGACGCGCACCTGCCCTTCCCCGGTCCGACCGGGAGCCCGGCCCCGGCCGCGGCCACCCCGGCCGCGCCCACCCCGGCGGCTCCGACTCCCGCGGCCCCGGCCGTCGGCACACCCGGCGGGGCGCCCGCGGGCACGCCCGTCCCGGGAGCTCCGTCGTCCCCCGCTGCGAGCCCGTCCGCCCCGGTCGAGCTCGGGTCGCGCGTCCTGGAGGGCCTCGGCGGCGAGGCCTTCCTGGACGACAAGCTCAGCCCCGCAGGGGCCAGCGCCGCGCAGTCCCGCACCGTGCGCATCGTGTTCCGCACCTCGAACGTCATCGTCACCATCGAGTACAGCGTGCAGCCCGCACTGCCCGGCACGATCCCTCCGAGCACCGAAACCCAGGACAGGGCACGGCAGTTGGCGCAGGCTCTGGCCGAGCGTTTCAGTGAGTGAGTGGTGCGCGCCACGCCGGGCGTGACGGCGCGCACAGCAGGCGGCCACCCGGTCGGGCTACCGTTGCCCGGGTCCCGCGTCCGAAGATGAACCGACAACCGTACTGAAGGAACCATGCACCGATCAGCCTCGCGCCTCACCCGCGTTCTCGCCTGCGCAGCCGTCCCGGTGATCCTCACCGTCGCCGGATGTTCGTCCGACTCGGGCAAGGAGTCCGGCTCGAACGGCGACAAGAAGTCCGGTTCGTCCTCGGCCGCCAAGCCCAACCCGAAGGCCTCCAAGACCCTGGAGAAGGCGGCCTTCGCCACGCTCCCGGACCCCTGCAAGGCGCTCCAGACGCCGACGATAGACACGGTCGTACCGGAGGCGAAGGACAAGAACGGTACGGCCACGAAGTCGAACGACCTGGCCACCCGTGCCAGCTGCTCGTGGAACGGTCTGGACGAGGACGGTCTGAAGGGCTCGCAGTACCGCTGGCTCTCGCTCTCCTACTTCCGCTACGACTCGCACGCCACGCTCGGCGACGCGAACAAGCGTGCCGAGGAGCAGTACAACAAGCAGGTCGAGGCGGCGAAGGCCACCGAGGGCGCGCAGGAGCCGAAGGCGGAGCCGGCGGCCGGGGTCGGCGACCAGGCGACGTCGGTGGTCTACATGGTGAAGAA
Source organism: Streptomyces sp. NPDC054932 (assembly GCF_053610205.1). Taxonomy (NCBI): domain Bacteria; kingdom Bacillati; phylum Actinomycetota; class Actinomycetes; order Kitasatosporales; family Streptomycetaceae; genus Streptomyces; species Streptomyces sp. NPDC054932. The sequence goes on from NZ_JBSGXU010000143.1 coordinate 19,742, forward strand.
GGACGTCGACTTCGCCAACACGACGATCGTGGCGCGCGCCCAGAACGTGGTGATCACGCTCGACTACAACGGTGCGGCGTACGAGGGGGCCGGCGCGCCGGACCGCGCGAAGCTGCTCCAGGACGCGATCGCGGCGGCCAAGGAGGCTGTGACCTCGGTGGACACGGCGAACAAGGCGCCGGCGGAGCAGCCGCAGTCCCCGCAGCCCCAGTAGGAGCGTGCACGGGGCGGGGCCTCCTGGAGAACCTCCTGGGCGCCGCCCGGGCACCTCCTGGGGCACTGACATCCAGTCACCCGTACGCTGTGCCTGCCGCAGCTCGGTAAAGGCGCGGTAAGTGCCCAGTACTCAGCACTCCGCGCTCGGTATGTGCTCGACAAGGGGAGGGGATCGCGGGTGGCCGCGATGCAGCTGACTCGTACGCACCGGATACTCATAGGCGTCGTGGTCGCGGGAGCCGTGGTCATCGCGGGGATCGGGTTCGCGGGCTCGTACTCCGCGGTGCGCGCGCTCGCCCTGCAGAAGGGGTTCGGCAGCTTCTCGCTGGTGTTCCCGATAGGTATCGACGCGGGCATCTGTGTCCTGCTCGCGCTGGACCTGCTGCTGACGTGGCTCCGGATCCCCTTCCCGCTCCTGCGCCAGACGGCGTGGCTGCTGACGGCGGCGACGATCGCCTTCAACGGTGCGGCCTCCTGGCCGGACCCGCTGGGTGTCGGGATGCACGCCGTGATCCCGATGCTGTTCGTGGTGACGGTGGAGGCCGCCCGGCACGCGGTGGGCCGGATCGCGGACATCACCGCGGACCGGCACATGGAGGGTGTGCGGATCACCCGGTGGCTGCTGTCGCCGATACCCACCTTCAAGCTGTGGCGGCGGATGAAGCTGTGGGAGCTGCGCTCCTACGAGCAGGCGGTCGGCATGGAGCAGGACCGGCTGATCTACCAGGCGCGGCTGCAGGCGCGGTACGGGCGTTCGTGGCGGCGCAAGGCCCCCGTGGAGGCGCTGATGCCGCTGAAGCTGGCCAAGATCGGTGTGCCGCTCGCGCAGACGACCCCGGACGCGCTGGCGGCGACGGGGATCGAGCCGGCGGTGCTGCCTCCGGTGGGGCAGCAGGGGCAGCAGGGGCAGCAGCAGGCCCTGGCGGCCGGGCCGGAGACCGACCTGCAGGCCAAGCCGGCCCAGGCCCAGGAGCCCGGGGGCCAGCAGCCGCAGAACCAGGCCGGCGCCGCCGCGCAGCACGCCCCTCCGCCCTTCGCGGTGGATCCGACGGCCATGCCCGCGGCCCACAACAGCGCGTGGTTCGCCGCGCCGCTGGCGCCGCAGGCGGCGTACGAGGGCGGTTACAACCCCCAGTACGTGGAGGGTCTGGAGCCGACCCCGGTGCTGCCCCCGATGGGCCCGGACGAGGAGCGGCCGATGCAGCAGGAGGTCGTGATTCCGTCCCCGCGCGCGGAGGACGTCCCCGAGGGCCCGGACGAGGCCGAGTTCGCCGATGCGGCGTACAAGGTGTTCTGCGCGCTGGTCGAGGAGACGCAGGACTACCCGTCCGCCGAGGTCCTCGACATAACGCTCTCGGACCGCTTCGGCGTGAAGCACCCGCGCAGCAGTTCGCTGCTGCGCCGATTGGTCCCGTTGTTCAGGCAGCAGCACCACAAGGACCGGGAGTCCGAGCCCGCGTAGCGGCAGACGAACCGGTGGCGGCATGCGGAAGGGCCCGCACCCCGAGGGGTGCGGGCC
>NZ_JBSGXU010000144.1:0-21408 GCF_053610205.1 Streptomyces sp. NPDC054932
CGGCACAGCCACGCGCGCAGCTACTCGCGCCGATACACCGCCGGCCGCTTCTCGGCAAAGGCCCGCGCCCCCTCCTTCGCATCGGACGTGTCGAAGATCGGCCACCCCCGCAGCAGCTCCGACGCCAGCCCCTCGCGCTCCGTCATCTCGGCGGTCTCGTAGACCGAGGCCTTCACCGCCTCCACCGCCAGCGGCCCGCACGCGTTGATCCGCTCCGCGATCTCCAGGGCCGTGGCCAGCGCCGTGCCGTCCGGCACCACCCGCCCGACCAGACCGATCCGCTCGGCCTCCGCGGCCGAGTACGGGCGCCCGGTCAGCAGCATCTCCAGGGCGTGCGTACGGGGGATCTGGCGCGGCAGCCGCACCGTGGAGCCGCCGATCGGGAAGAGCCCGCGCTTGACCTCGAACAGTCCGAAGGTCGCGCCCTCGGCCGCCACCCGGATGTCCGTCCCCTGCAGGATCTCCGTCCCGCCGGCGACGCAGTAGCCCTCCACCGCCGCGATGACCGGCTTGCGCGGCCGGTGGTGACGGAGCATCGCCTTCCAGTGCAGGTCGGGGTCGGCCTTGAGGCGGTCCCGGTACTGATCGCCGGCCATTCCCTTGCCGGCCAGGGCCTTGAGGTCCATTCCGGCGCAGAAGTCCCCGCCCGCGCCCGTCAGGACCACCGAGCGGATCCCGTCGTCGGCGTCCGCCTCCAGCCAGCCGTCGTACAGCCCCACCAGCAGCGGCAGCGAGAGCGCGTTCTTCGCCTCGGGCCTGTTCATGGTGAGCACCAGCGTGGCGCCGTGCCGATCCACGGTCAGGTGTTCTGTCCCACCCATTGCCGTCCTCCCGTCTCAAGACCTAGAACAGGTTGCAGTAGGGGAGGGTGCAGTTCAATAGTTTTCTGACACTCAGTCAGATTTCTTCGGCGACGCCCTTCCCAGTTGCCGTCTCCGGCGCTCTAATGACCGCCGGAGCAGGTCGGCCACGGGGCCGGTCGTCGGGAACATCGGGAACATCGGGAACATCGAGGGTCAGGAGGAACGGTGGAGTACAACCTTGCCGACCTGTTCGAGTCGGTCGTGGACGTGGTTCCGGACCGCGAGGCCCTGGTGTACGTGGACCACCCGGGGACGGGCGCCGAGCGCCGCCTCACCTACGCGGAGCTCGACGCGGCGGCGAACCGGATCGCGCACCACCTGCTGAACAGCGGGCTGACGGCCGGCGAGCACCTGGGGCTCCACCTCTACAACGGCATCGAATACCTGCAGACCGTACTGGCCTGCCTGAAGGCCCGGCTGGTCCCGGTGAACGTCAACTACCGGTACGTGGAGGAGGAGCTGGTCTACCTCTACAACGACGCCGATCTCGCCGCCCTCGTCTTCGAGGGCGAGTTCACCGGGCGGGTCGCGGCCGCGCTCCCGCAGACGACGCGGCTCCGGCACCTGATCCGGGTCGGGGAGGCCCCCGAGGGCGCCCCGGAGCCGTCGATCGCGCCCGTCCCGTTCCCGGAGGCGGAGGCGGCCGGCTCGCCCGGGCGCGGATTCCCGCCGCGCAGCCCCGACGACCTGTTCATCATCTACACCGGCGGCACGACGGGCATGCCCAAGGGCGTGATGTGGCGGGCCGAGGACCTCTTCTTCGCCGGGCTGTTCGGCGGCGAGCCGTCGGGCGAACCGGTGAAGCGGCCGGAGGAACTGGCCGAGCGGGTCGCTGCCCGCGGCGCCGGGCTCACCTTCTTCCCGGCGCCCCCGCTGATGCACGGCACGTCGACGCTGACCTCGTTCATCGCCTTCAACTACGGCCAGCGGGTGGTCATCCACCGCAAGTACGCACCCGAGGAAGTGCTCCGCACCATCGAGAAGGAGAAGGTCTCCAGCGTGTCGCTGGTCGGCGACGCGATGCTGAGGCCGCTCATCGACGCCCTGAACGGCCCGCTCAGGGGCACCGACCTGTCGTCGCTGTTCAGCGTCTCCTCGTCCGGGGCGATCATGTCGGAGACGGTGCGCGCCGAGTTCCAGCGGCTGGTGCCGAACGTGCTGCTCCTGAACAACTTCGGATCGTCCGAGTCCGGGTCCAACGGCCGTGCGACGGACGACTCCGGTCCGGAGAAGGGCTTCCGCCTGGAGGTCAACGACCGTACGCAGGTGGTGGACCCGGTGACGCACGAACCGGTGGCGGTGGGCGAGCCGGGACGCCTCGCCCAGCGCGGGCACGTCCCGCTCGGCTACTACAACGACCCGGCGAAGACTGCCGAGACCTTCTTCCAGAAGGGCACGGAGCGCTGGGTGCTGCTCGGTGACATGGCGACCGTCGACGAACAGGGGATCGTCACGGTGCTCGGCCGCGGCTCGCAGTGCATCAACACGGGTGGCGAGAAGGTGTATCCGGAAGAGGTCGAGCAGGCGCTGAAGTCCCACCCCGACGTGTACGACGCCCTGGTCGCGGGTGTCGCGGACCCGACCTGGGGCAGCCACGTGGCCGCGGTGGTCCAGGTGCGCGAGGGCTCCCCGGCACCGAGCCTGGACCAGATCCAGAGCCACTGCCGCACCAGGCTGGCGGGCTACAAGATCCCGCGCCAGCTGGTGATCGCGCCCGCCATCCAGCGCTCCCCGAGCGGCAAGGCGGACTACCGCTGGGCGAAGGCGGTGGCGACGGAGGCGGACGCGGACGCGGACGCGGACGCGGCGACGGCAGGCTAGGACGCTTCCTCCGGGTCGCCGGGGTCCGCCCACGGGCCCCGGCTGCCGCATGCGCCGCAGGCGGCGTCCCGGCTCAACCGGACGGTGTGGCCGAGGACCACACTCCGAACCACTGCTCGGCGCCGTACTCCTCGAACCGCTCCACCTCGGTGAAGCCCAGCCTCGCCGCGAGGCGCATCGCGCGGCCGTTGGCGTTCTGGGTGCAGAGCACCACCGGTTCGCCGGGAAGTGCGCCGGCGAACCAGTCGAGTGCCGCCGCGCACGCCTCGGCGGCGTACCCCTGTCCCCACGCCTCCGGCAGGAACATGTAACCGAGCTCGGTCTCCCCGGCATCCGGACGGACGTGGCCCGGACGCTCCGCGGCGCGCCGGTCGAGCGTGATCATGCCGATCATCGCTCCGTCGAGATCGATCACGAAGAGACCGGGGCGGCGCCCGGGCACCTCGGGCACCGCGCGTTCGAGCTCATCACGCGGTCGGTGGCCACCGAGGTGGGTCCCCACCTCCGGCGATGCGAACAGCTCGATGAACGCCGCACGGTCCCGGGCCTCGGACGCGCGGAGCACGAGCCGTTCGGTCCGTATCGGAGCGGGTGGCCAGATGACGTGTTCGAGTCCGGTCATTGCAGCAACCTGACGCACACCCCTGGCGTGATCCGAGAGCGAAAGCCCGGGCCGGGCGGGTCGGTCGGACCGGGGCGGGGCAGGGCGGGCCGGGCCGGCTCCGGGCGGCCGAACCGGCGGCGAGGGTTCAGGCATAGCGGCTGAACAGGGATGCGATGTACCCCTCCAGCCTCTGGGTCAGGACGGCGCCGGTCAGGTCGGTGCGGCCCAGTTCACGCCAGGGGCCGGCGACCTTCTCCGCGTCCGGGGCGAAGCCCAGCGCGTCCAGCAGCCGCCAGTAGAGGTGGGCGGCGCCGTCCGCGGCCAGGGTTCCGCCAGCGGCGACGTAGCGATCGGCGAATTCCATGCCTGCGGGGATCCCGTGCAGCAGGGCGAGAGCCGTCGAGCAGTGGGCCACGTCCAGGTCGGCCGGCCCCCAGGAGGTCTCCACCCAGTCGACGACACCACTGATCCGGAGATCGCCGTCGGTGCCCGTGAACAGGACGTTCCCGGGATGGAAGTCCCGGTGCAGGAAGCACCCGCGGTGGGCCGGCGGCTCCCGGCGGATGACGTCGACGGCCCGCTGCCAGAGCTCGGGCCGCCCGGTGGTCGCGGGCGGGGTCACTCGCTCGGGAGAGGCCCAGGCCTGATAGGCGCGGGGCCGTTGGCGCTCCGTCACCGGCAGCCGGTGGATGCGCACCAACTGCCGGGCCAGCAGGTCGGCGCGCTCGTCGGCACCCTGATCGGCCAGCCGGACGGTCCCCGGCAGCAGGGACATCAGCAAGGAGGGGTGGTCGCAGTGCTGTGCCGTCGCGTCCACCGCCGCGAGGGTGGCCGCGGGCACGTCCGTGTCGCCGAGCAGGCGCAGGACGGTCGCCTCACGGGTCAGCAGGCCCTCCGCGTGCCGGAGGTAGAAGGGCTTGACGAAGGACCTCAGGACGAGCGAGCGGCGACCGTCCGGACCTCTGAGGTCCAGGCGCCGCATCTGCGAAGTCCAGCCGCCGCGCAGCGGCACGACCCGGTCGATGCGCTCCGCCCCGGGGAGCCCCTTCTCGACCCAGGAGCGCGTGGCGCCCCAGTCCCGACCGTCAAGTTCCGCAAGTTCCGCACCGGTGCCCCCGGCCCCTGAATCCGAACTCATGGACGCAGGCTACCCGCCTCCCGGTGCAGCGCCCTCGCGGGTGGCGGGCAGGGCGGGGAGGATCGGAGGGCGCCCGTCCGTCCCTGGGCGCGCCGGCTCGCACAAAAGACGATCACTCGTTCGAGTCATTGATTTAACCTGCGGATTCCTGGCAATCTACCGAATGATCGGTCGGTTCTCATGATGAGGTGACGGCATGGCGGTGTACGCGGATCTCCACGACGAGGGCGAGCGGCTGGACCGCGACGAGCTGGCCGCCCTCCAGCTCACCCGGCTGCGCGCGACGCTGCACCGCGCCTACGAGAAGGTGCCGTTCTACCGGCAGGCCTTCGACAAGGCCGGTGTGCATCCCGACGACTGCCGGTCCCTCGCCGATCTCTCCCTGTTCCCCCTGACGACCAAGGCCGATCTGCGCGACCAGTACCCCTTCGGGATGTTCGCCGTGCCGCGCTCGCAGGTGCGCCGCATCCACGCCTCCAGCGGCACCACCGGGCGGCCGACCGTCGTCGGGTACACCGACGGGGACCTCAGCACCTGGGCGGACGTCGTCGCCCGGTCCATACGCGCGGCGGGCGGGCGACCCGGCCAGATCGTCCACATCGCCTACGGGTACGGGCTGTTCACGGGCGGCCTGGGCGCGCACTACGGCGCCGAGCGCCTCGGCTGTACGGTCGTGCCCGCGTCCGGCGGGATGACGGACCGGCAGGTCCGGCTCATCGAGGACTTCCGGCCGGAGGTCATCATGGTGACCCCTTCCTACATGCTGACCCTGCTGGACGAGATGGAGCGCCAGGGAATCGACCCGCGCGCCACCTCCCTGCGGACGGGGATCTTCGGCGCGGAGCCGTGGACCGAGGAGATGCGCCGGGAGATCGAGGAACGGCTCGACATCGACGCTGTGGACATCTACGGCCTGTCCGAGGTCATCGGACCGGGCGTGGCCCAGGAGTGCGTCGAGACGAAGGACGGCCTCCACATCTGGGAGGACCACTTCTATCCCGAGGTGGTCGATCCGCTGACCGGCGCGGTGCTGCCGGAGGGCGAGCCCGGCGAGCTGGTGTTCACGTCCCTCACCAAGGAGGCCATGCCCGTCATCCGCTACCGCACCAGGGATCTGACCAGGCTGCTCCCCGGCACGGCCCGGCCGGCCTTCCGCCGGATGGAGAAGATCACGGGCCGCAGTGACGACATGATCATCCTGCGCGGGGTGAACATGTACCCGACCCAGATCGAGGAGATCCTGCTGCGGACGGCCGGCCTGGCTCCCCACTTCCAGCTGAGGCTGACCCGGGAGGGCCGGATGGACTCCCTGACGGTACGGGTGGAGGCACGCCGGGAGACGGACTCCGGCCGGCGGCAGGACGCGGCCGCCGCCGTGGTCCGGGCCGTCAAGGAGGGGATCGGGGTCTCCGTCCGGGTCGAGGTGGTCGATCCGGAGACCCTGGAGCGTTCGGTGGGGAAGATCAAGAGACTGGTCGACCTGCGCGGCGCCGGGGAGGGCGGGGACACGCGACCGGGGCGGTGAAACCACCCCTTCGGGCCCATTTGGGGGTGGCTTCCGGGAGCGGGAGGGCGCTCGCGGGTAGTGCATGAGGTGTGATCTCCACCCTCCGGCAGCTCCACGACCGGCTCCAGGGCTCCCAGATCGGGCTGGCCTGGAGCCGCGGCCGGGAGATGGAGCTGATGCACCGGGCGATGGGCTTCGCGGCCCTCGGCTTCCTCACCCTGGTGCCGCTGCTGGTGGTCGTCGCGGCCGCGGCGCCCGGGAGCGGCTCGGGCTTCGGCCGCTGGCTCGGCCAGGCCCTCGGGGTGACGGCGGCCTCGCGGATCCGGGTCGAGATGCTGTTCGGTGCGGCGGACCTGGCGCTGGAGCGGACCACCGCCTTCGGTCTGGCCGCCCTCGCGGTGTTCGGCCTGACCTTCGGCTCAGCCGTTCAGACCGGCTACGAGAAGGTCTGGGACCTGCCGACCGCGCGCTGGCACACCATGTGGCGGCACGTCGTCTGGCTCGCGCTGCTGGTCTGCTACCTCGCCCTGCTCGTGGGGATCCCCGCGCCGTCGAACGACGCCGTCGGCACGGTCCTCGGAGCGCTGGGCGACCTGATAGGCACCTGCCTGTTCTTCGTCGGCTCGCAGCGGCTGCTGCTCGGCGGGCGGGTCCGCTGGCGTGCCCTGGTGCCGGGGGCGGTGGCGACCAGCCTCGGACTGCTGGGGCTGCGGATCTTCTCGCAGCTGGTGTTCTCGCCGCTCATCGCCTCGAACGCCGTCACCTACGGCCCCTTCGGCACCCTGCTCGTCGTCCAGTCCTGGCTGGTCGGCGTGGGCTTCGTGGTCTACGGCGGCGCGCTCGTCGGCCGGCTGGTGCACGAACACCTCACCCTGCGGCGGCTGCGGCGCAGCGGGCTCTACCCACCCGAGGACCCTGCCGCGCACCATCCACGACCCGGCTGACCGCACTCCCCCGCCGGCCGTCAGGGGCCGGGGCGTCAGCAGTCGGGCTGTCAGCGGCCGGGCTCCGCGAAGCGGTCGCGGAGTTCCCGCTTGAGGATCTTGCCGCTGGCGTTGCGCGGGAGGGCGTCCACGAAGAGCACCCGCTTCGGGGCCTTGAAGTGGGCGAGCCGCTCCCGTGCGTACGCCATCAGCTCCGCCTCCGTCACCTCCCCGCGCGGTACCACCACCGCCGTGACCGCCTCGATCCAGCGCTCGTCGGGCAGTCCGACCACCGCCGCCTCGGCCACGCCCGGGTGGGTGTAGAGCACGTCCTCCACCTGCCGTGAGGCGACCAGCACCCCGCCCGAGTTGATGACGTCCTTCACCCGGTCCACGACCGTGAAGTACCCCTGCGCGTCGCGCACCGCGAGGTCCCCCGAGCGGAACCAGCCGTCCCGGAAGGCCTTCTCCGTGGCCGCCGGGTCGTTCCAGTACCCCCGGCAGAGCTGCGGCGAGCGGTAGACCACCTCGCCCGCCGTGCCGTCGGGTACGTCCTTGCCGTCCTCGTCGACGACCTTCGCCTCGACGTGGCGCACCGGCCGCCCGCAGGAATCCATCCGTCCCTCGTGCTCCGCCGGTCCCAGCACCGTCGCGAGCGGACCGATCTCGCTCTGGCCGAAGCAGTTGTAGAAGCCGAGCCCGGGCAGCCGCTCGCGCAGTCGCTCCAGAACCGGAACGGGCATGATCGAGGCCCCGTAGTACGCCTTCCGCAGCGCGCCCAGCTCACGTACCGCGAAGTCCGGGTGATTGGCCAGGCCGATCCACACCGTCGGCGGGGCGAAGAGGCTGTCCGCCTCCCCCGCCTCGACGAGGTCGAAGATCCGCTCCGCGACCGGCCCGTCCACGATGGTGTTCCGCGCGCCCACCGCCAGGTACGGCAGCAGGAAGACGTGCATCTGCGCCGAGTGGTACAGCGGCAGCGAGTGCACGGGCCGGTCGCCCTCGGCCAGGTCGAGCGCCTCGATCGCGCTCTCGTACTCGTGGACGAGGGCCCGGTGGGTCATCATCGCGCCCTTGGGCAGTGCGGTGGTCCCCGAGGTGTAGAGGAGCTGCGCCAGCGCGTCCGGGTCCCGGTCGGCGTCGAAGGGCAGCGGCCCGGCCGCCAGGTCCGCCAGGAAGGAGTCGGGGGCGTCGCGCAGCGCCCGTACCCGACGGCCTCCGGGGATCCGCCCCGCCAGGTCCGGATCGGCGAGGACCAGGGCGCTCGCGGAGTCGTCCAGGATGTGCGCGAGGTCCTCGCCGGTGAGGTTCTGGTTGACCGGGACATGGGTGAGCCCGGCCCGGGCGCAGGCGAGGAAGGCGATGAGGTAGGCGTCGGAGTTGTGGGCGAAGGTGGCGACCCGGTCGCCGGCGGCCAGCCCGTACCGCTCCCTCAGCACGGCGGCGCCGGTGGTGGCGGCCGCGTCGAGCTCCGCGTACGTCCAGCTCCGTTCGCGGTAGCGGACGGCCGGGCGGTCGGGGACCCGCCGCGCGCTGTCGTGCACCAGTCCGTCGACCGTGTTGTCCCGCACGGCCTGCCCCGTCCGGCCCGTCCGCACTGCCCGTACTTCCCGCGCTGCCGTCATGGCGCGATCCTCGTCCTCCCGTACGCCCGAGGTCAATGACCCGATACCAAACGGGATGTTGACAGATCATCGGACCGCCTGAATGAGTGTGGGGGCACGGACGCACCGCCTGTCCAACGGGTAACCACGCCCACTCGCAGGCTACTTGGGAGGACTGTTGCACCTCAGCACTCGTCCGATACTCCGGCGCGTCGCCCTCACCGGCGCCGCTCTGCTCGCCGCGACGGCCGCGATGCCGCAGGCCGCGGCAGCCACCGACGACCGGACCGCCGCCCGCGGTGGTGGCCTGTCCGCCGTCGTCCGTTACACCGAGAACGGCATCCCGCACATACTCGCCCGCGATTACGCGCAGCTCGGCTTCGGTACCGGCTGGGCCCAGGCGGCCGACCAGGTCTGTGTCCTCGCGGACGGGTTCGTGACCGTCGCCGGTGAGCGTTCCCGCTGGTTCGGCGCCGACGCGGCGCCCGATTTCTCGCTCTCCTCGGCCACGAAGAACCTCTCCAGCGACCTGTACTTCAAGGGGGTACGGGAGTCCGGCACGGTGGAGAAGCTGCTGGCGGCTCCCGCCCCGGCCGGTCCCACCAAGGACCTCAAGGAGCTGATGCGCGGCTGGGCCGCCGGGTACAACGCCTGGCTGGCCCAGAACAAGGTCACCGACCCGGCGTGCAAGGGCGCCGGGTGGGTCCGCCCGGTCACCACGGCCGATGTGGCCGCCCGCGGCTTCGCCGTCTCGGTCCTCGGCGGGCAGGGCCGCGGCATAGACGGCATCACGGCCGCGCAGCCCCCGGGCACGGCGGGCGCAGCGGGCACGGCGGCGGCCGGTCCCGCGGCGCTCCCTCAGCCCTCCGGTGGGCGGCCCGGCCCCGAGGCCGATCCGGCGGCCGCCGCCGAGGCCGCGCGGGAGTTCTTCGACACCAGCCGGTACGACATGGGCTCCAACGCGGTGGCCTTCGCCGGCTCCACCACGGCGAACGGCCGCGGCCTGCTGCTCGGGAACCCGCACTACCCGTGGCACGGCGGACGCCGCTTCTGGCAGTTCCAGCAGACCATCCCGGGCGAGCTGAACGTCTCGGGCGCCTCCCTGCTCGGCACCGCCGTGGTCAACGTCGGCTTCAACGAGAAGGTGGCCTGGAGCCACACGGTGGCCACCGGCACCCCGGTCAACCTCCACCAGCTGGCCCTGGACCCGGCCGATCCGACCTCCTACCTGGTCGACGGCAGGCCGGAGCGGATGACCCGGCGGACCGTCACCGTCCCGGTGGCGGGCGGCGACCCGGTCACCCGCACCCAGTGGTGGACCCGCTACGGGCCGGTGGTCTCGTACCTCGGCGCGGGCCTGCCCCTGCCGTGGACCGCGCAGACGGCGTACGCGCTGAACGACCCGAACGCGGCGAACCTGCGCGGCTCGGACACCGCCCTCGCGATGGGCAAGGCGCGTTCGGTGGCCGGGATCCAGGACGCGCTCAAGCGCACCCAGGGCCTGCCCTGGGTCAACACCGTGGCCGCCGACTCCGCGGGCGGCACCCTCTTCACCCAGACCCAGGTGCTGCCCCGGATCACCGACGAGCTGGCGGCCCGCTGCTCCACCCCGCTGGGCCGGGCCACCTACCCGGCGTCGGGGCTGGCGGTGCTGGACGGTTCGCGCGGCGACTGCGCGATCGGCTCGGATCCGGACGCGGTGCAGCCGGGCGTCTTCGGCCCGGGGAAGGCGCCCACGCTGCAGGGCGCGCCGTACGCCGAGAACTCCAACGACAGCGCCTGGCTGGCCAATGCCGACCGGCCGCTGACCGGTTACGAGCGGGTCTGGGGCAATGTCTCCACCCCGCGCTCGCTGCGCACGCGCGGAGCGGTCGAGGACGTGTCGGCGATGGCCGCCAGGGGCCGGCTGACCGTGGCGGACCTGCAGGAGCAGCAGTTCGCCAACCGGGTGCCGGCCGGCGATCTGGCGGCGGCGGACGCCGCGAAGGCCTGCGCCGCCCTGCCCGGCGGTACGGCGACGGCGAGCGACGGCGGTGCGGTGGACGTCTCGGCGGCCTGCGGGGTGCTGGCGGGCTGGGACCGTACGACCGACAGCGCCAGCCGCGGTGCGCTGCTCTTCGACCGGTTCTGGCGCAGGCTGACGGCTTCGACTCCGGCCAAGGACCTGTGGCTGGTGCCGTTCTCGGCGGCCGATCCCGTACGCACCCCCCGTACGCTCAACCAGGCGGCGCCCGGCATCGGGCGGGCCCTCGCGGACGCGGTGGCGGAGCTGAAGGCGGCCGGGATCGCGCTGGACGCCCCCCTGGGTGAGCACCAGTTCGTGGTCCGGGGCGGGCGGAAGCTGCCGGTGGGCGGCGGTACGGAGGCGCTCGGCGTCTGGAACAAGATCGAGGCGCCGTGGAACGCCGCGGCCGGCGGCTACCCGGAGGTCGTGCACGGGTCCAGCCACATCCAGGCGGTCGGCTGGGACGGCAGCCGCTGTCCGGTGGCGCGCACCCTGCTGACGTACAGCCAGTCCTCGAACCCGGGCTCGCCGTACTACGCCGACCAGACCCGGATGTACTCCGAGGAGCGCTGGGTCGGGGCACGTTTCTGCGAGCGGGACATCCTCACCTCGCCGAAGCTGAAGGTGGTGCCGGTCCGCGAGCGGCGGTGACCCGCGGCCCGCGTTCCTCTTCCCGGCCCCGGCCCCGTTCCCTCACGGGCTGACGGCCAGGAAGAGGTACGCGGCCAGCAGCACGATGTGCACACCGCCCTGGAGCAGCGTGGCGCGCCCCGGGACGATGGTGAGGGCGCTGACCACGACGGTCAGGGCGAGCAGCACCATGTGGATCGGGCCGAGGCCGAGCAGGAGCGGGCCGGAGAGCCAGATCGAGGCCAGGGCGATGGCCGGAATGGTCAGGCCGATGCTGGCGATGGCGGATCCGTAGGCGAGGTTGAGACTGGTCTGCACGCGGTCGCGGCGGGCGGCGCGGACGGCGGCGAGGGTCTCGGGCAGCAGGACGAGCAGGGCGATGATCACACCGACGACCGCCTGGGGCAGGCCTGCGGCCGCGACGGCCCTCTCGATGGTCGGGGAGACGGCCTTGGCGTCGCCGACGACCGCGACGAGCGCGACCAGCAGCAGGCCGAGGCTGATGAGGGCGGTGCGGGCGGTGGGCGGCTCGGCGTGACCGTCGGCATCGCCGGAGACGTTCCCGGTGTCCACGGGCAGGAAGTAGCTGCGGTGGCGGACCGTCTGGACGGCGACGAAGAGCCCGTACAGGGCGAGCGAGGCGACGGCGGCGAAGGTGAGCTGCGCGGTCGAGAACTCCGGGCCGGGCTTGCTGGTCGTGAAGGTGGGCAGGACCAGGCTGAGGGTGGCCAGCGTTGCGACGGTGGCGAGGGCGGCTCCGGACCCTTCGGGGTTGAAGACGGCGATCCGGTTGCGCAGGGCGCCGACGAGCAGCGACAGGCCGACGATCCCGTTGCACGTGATCATGACGGCGGCGAAGACCGTGTCCCGGGCGAGCGAGGCGGACTTGTCGCCGCCGTCGGCCATCAGGGTGACGATGAGCGCCACCTCGATGACGGTGACCGCCACGGCGAGGACGAGGGAGCCGAAGGGTTCACCGACCCGGTGGGCGACGACCTCGGCATGGTGCACGGCGGCGAGGACCGCGCCGGCCAGACAGAGGGCGACGAGCGCCACCGCGAAGCCGGGCAGGTCCCGCCCCCAGCTGAGGACGAGCGCGACCAGCGCCACCACGGGGACCACGACGGTCCAGTCGGTCAGGAAGGATCTGCGCTTAGTCGTACCCATATCTGCCAAGTTGCCAGATGTGTCCCTCAAGTGCGTCGCAAGGCGCGCCTCCGGAGCCTTGACGTGGGCTTTCTCACGGATCTCCCGGCGTGGCGGGTTCCGGCGGCCGGGGACCCGTACGGCGCCGGGGTGCACGACTTCACGCACTGGTGACGCGGTCGGCCGGCGGGCTCACATCGCGCGCTCGTGCCCCTCCCAGTACGGGTCGCGCAGGCGCCGCTTGTAGAGCTTGCCGTTCGGGTCGCGCGGCATCGTCTCGATGAAGTCGACCGTCTTGGGGCGCTTGTAGCCGGCGAGCTGCCGCTCGCAGTGGTGCAGGATCTCCGCGGCCAGGGCGTCGCCCGCGACGAAGCCCTCGGCCGGTTCGACGACCGCCTTGACCTCCTCGCCCCAGTCGGCGTGCGGGATGCCGAAGGCGGCGGCGTCCGCGACGGCCGGGTGGGTGAGCAGGGCCGACTCGATCTCGGCCGGATAGATGTTGACCCCGCCGGAAATGATCATGTCGATCTTGCGGTCGCGGAGGAAGAGGTAGCCCTCCTCGTCCATCAGCCCCAGGTCGCCGACGGTGAAGAAGTCGCCGATCCGGTTCTTCCTCGTCTTGCCCTCGTCCTTGTGGTAGCTGAAGCCGCCGGTGTTCATCTTCAGGTAGACGGTGCCCAGTTCGCCGGGGGGCAGCCGGTTGCCGTCGTCGTCGAAGACGGCCAGCTCGCTGATCGGCCAGGCCTTGCCGACGGTTCCCGGCTTCTTCAGCCAGTCCTCGGCGGTGGCGAAGGCGCCACCGCCCTCGCTCGCCGCGTAGTACTCCTCCACGCAGTGACCCCACCAGTCGATCATCGCCCGCTTGACGTGGTCGGGGCAGGGCGCGGCGCCGTGGATGGCGTGCCGCATCGAGGAGACGTCGTAGGCGTCCTTCGTCTCCTGCGGGAGGGCGAGGAGGCGGTGGAACTGGGTCGGCACCATGTGGGTGTGCGTACAGGCGTGGCCGTCGATCAGGCGGAGCATCTCGGCGGGGGTCCACTTGTCCATCAGGACCAGCGGGTGCCCGATGTGCAGGGCGGCGCCCGCGAACTGGAGGACGGCGGTGTGGTAGAGCGGTGAGCAGACGAGGTGGACGTTGCCGTCGAAGGGCCGGATGCCGAAGATGCCGAGGAAGCCGCCCAGGTAGGTCTCCTCGGGGAGCTTGCCGGGCAGCGGGCGGCGGATGCCGCGGGGGCGGCCGGTGGTGCCGGAGGTGTAGTTCATGACCCAGCCGAGGGTGCGCCCCTCGGGGGGCGTCGCGGGCTGCCCGTCGAGGAGTTCGCCGTACGGCCTGAAGCCCGGGACCGCTCCGACGGCGTAGCGGTGGCTCGCGGGCAGGGCGGCCTCGTCGGCCGCGGCGGTGGCGGCGTCGGCGAAGCGCTCGTGGGCGATGAGGACCTTGGCTCCGGAGTCGGAGACGATCCAGGCGATCTCGGGGCCGACGAGGTGGTGGTTGACGGGGACGAGGTAGAAGCCTGCCTGGGAGGCGGCCAGATAGGCGGTGAGGAACTCGACGCCGTTGGGGAGGACGACGGCGAAGACGTCGCCCTTCTCCAGGCCGGCGGCGCGCAGGCCGTGGACGAGGCGGTTGACGTCGGCGTGCAGTCGGCCGGCGGTCCATTCCTCGCCCTCGGGAGTCACCAGGACGGCGCGTCCGGGGTCGGCGGCGGCCTGGGCCCAGAAGCCGTTGGGAGGCTGCCGGTCGGCGGCGGGGGTCGTGGACGTCGTGGCGGTCATGGCGGTCACGCCTCTCGAACTCGGCCGGCGATGCGGTTGATGCGGTCGATCGCCTTCTCGAACCCGCTGGTGAGGTCGTCGAAGACGGCCTGGACGCTGCGCTCTTCGGTCATCCGGCCGACGATCTGGCCGACGGGGGTGCCGAGCAGCGGCTGGATCTCGTACTTCTGGATCCGGGAGACGGCCTCGGCGACGAGCAGTCCCTGGAGCGGCATGGGGAGTGCGCCCGGACCCTCCGGGTCGTCCCAGGCGTCGGTCCACTCGGTGCGCAGCTGGCGGGCGGGCTTGCCGGTGAGGGCCCGGGAGCGGACGGTGTCACCGGAGCCGGCGGCGAGCAGTTTCGCGGTGAGGGCCCGCGAGTGGAGGTCCGCCTCGGTGGTGGTGAGCCAGAGGGAGCCGAGCCAGGCGCCCTGGGCGCCGAGGGCGAGACCGGCGGCGATCTGCTCGCCGCTGCCGATGCCGCCGGCGGCGAGGACCGGGAGCGGGGCGACGGCCTCGACGATCTCGGGGACCAGGACCATGGTGGCGATGTCGCCGGTGTGGCCACCGGCCTCGTAGCCCTGGGCGACGACGATGTCGATGCCGGCTTCGGCGTGGCGGCGGGCGTGTTTGGCGCTGCCTGCGAGGGCGGCGACGAGGACGCCGTGGTCGTGGGCGCGCGCGATGACGTCGGCGGGCGGGGAACCGAGGGCGTTCGCCAGGAGTTTGATGGGGTAGTCGAAGGCGACGTCGAGCTGGTTGCGGGCGACCTGCTCCATCCAGCCGGTGATCCGCCAGCCGGAGGCCTCGCCGGCGGCGAGCTCGGGCACGTGGTGTTTGGCGAGGGTGTCACGGACGAAGGCCCGGTGTCCGGCCGGGATCATCGCCTCGATGTCGGCCTCGCTGATGCCGTCGACCGCCTTCTTGGCGGGCATGACGACGTCGAGGCCGTAGGGCTTGCCGTCGGTCTGCGCCTGCATCCAGTCGAGGTCCCGCTTGAGGTCGTCGGGGGCCGTGTAGCGGACCGCGCCGAGGACACCGAAACCGCCCGCGCGGGTGATGGCGGCGGCGACCGCCGGGAAGGGCGTGAAGCCGAAGATGGCGTGCTCGACTCCCAGTTTCTTGCTCAGCTCCGTCTCCATGGGCGGCAGGATGCCGTAGCCCGGCGGCCGAGGGAAGAGATTTTCTGATGCAGTGTCAGATTCTTTACGGGCCGGTCGGCGCGGAGGGTGCCCGGCGGGCGGGCAGATACCCACTAGCGTGCGGATCGCCTGCGGCGCGCACGGCGCATCCCGGGACGCCCGGGGCCTGTTCGCCTGCGGCGCGCTCGACGGTTCCGGGGCCCGGACCCCGGGGCGGCACCCCGGGCGGTGACGGCGCAGGCCGGGGCCGACCCGGCCCCGCCGGCGTGTGAGGCGCGGGGTCCGGGGCGGAACCCTGGGAGACGGCGCCGCAGGTGAACAGCGGACAGGAGGGCGGACATGACAGTACGCACGGGGGCCTACGGCGTGGCGGGCCGAGAAGCGCGGCCCGCACAGGCCGCAACGGGCGGGCCCTGGAGGACCGGCGGCGGGCCCGGGAAGACAAGCGGCCCGGCCGGCCCAGCCGGTGGCGGGTTGACGCGGCGACGGATCGGGGCGCGGCTGCTCGCGCTCGGCGGGGTGCTCGTCCTGCACGCCGCGCTCCCCGGCGCCGCCGCTTCCGCCTCGGGCGGCCCGGCCGAGCGGCGCGCGCTCCAGGGGCTGCGACTGCGGTACGGGTCCGCGCGTCAGGCCGGGCTGCTCGAGAAGCACCTGGAGACAGTGGCGGACGAGGCCCGGCGCTTCCTGGGCCCCTCCCCCGAACACCCCTACTACGCCGGGGCGGTGGTCCTCGCCGGCCGGGGCCGCACCATCGCCCTGCACCGTGCCATGGGCGACGCCGTCCGGTACGCGGACTACGACGGGCGCACCGACCGGGTGCGGGAGTTCCCGGCGGCCGAGCGGATCGCGATGGCCGAGGACACCGTCTTTGATCTGGCCTCGCTGACCAAGCTGTTCACCTCCATCCTGGCCGTGCAGCAGATGGAGCGCGGGCGCCTGGAGCTGGAGGCTCCGGTGCTCCGGTACCTGCCGGAGTTCACCGGGGGCGGCAAGGAGATCATCACGGTCCGTCAGCTGCTCACGCACACTTCGGGGTTGCGCTCCTGGGCGCCGTTCTACCAGGAGTCCACGCGCGAGGGGCAGCTGAGGCTGCTGTGGTCGGTGCGGCCGCAGGAGACCCCCGGGACCGTCTACCGGTATTCCGACCTCAACCTCATCGCGCTGCAACTGCTCCTGGAACAGATCACCGGCCGCACTCTGGACGTCCTGCTCCGCGACGAGATCACCGCTCCTCTCGGGATGCACCGCACTCGTTACAACCCACCGCTCTCCTGGCGCCGGGTCACCGCCGCCACCGAGGTGCAGCGCCCGCCCTGGTCCGGCCTGGACCGCGGGCTGGTGTGGGGCGAGGTCCACGACGAGAACGCGCACGCGCTCGGCGGCGTCGCGGGCCACGCCGGAATCTTCGGCACCGCCTGGGACCTGGCCGTCCTCGCCCGCACCCTGCTCGACGGCGGGGTCTACGCCGGCAAACGCATCCTGCGCCCCGCCTCCGTCGAGCTGCTCTTCACCGACTACAACACGGCCTTCCCCGGCGACGACCACGGCCTCGGCTTCGAGCTCTACCAGCACTGGTACATGGGCGCCATGGCCACCCCGCACTCCGCCGGACACACCGGCTTCACCGGCACCTCCCTCGTCCTCGACCCCTCCACCGACTCGTTCCTGATCCTGCTCGGCAACTCGGTCCACCCCGTGCGCACCTGGCGGGCCGGCAGCGCGCCACGGGTCGCCGTCGGCAACCGCTTCGCCCGCGCCGTCCCGGTCCGCACCCGGCACGGCGGAGCGGCCTGGTTCTCCGGCATCCAGCCGGGTGCCTCGGGCACGCTCGCCCTGCCGCCGCTGCGCCCCGCCACGGCCGCCGCGCGGCTGCGCTGCGCCGTGTGGTGGGACACCGTGCCCGGCGAGGGCGCCCTCCATCTGGAGGCCTCCGCCGACGGGGAGCGCTGGGATCCGCTGCCCTTCAGCACGCTGCGGTCCACCGGCGGCACACCCGAGCAGTGGCCGCGGGGTTCCGTGAGCGGCTGGTCCGGCCGCGTCTGGCACCGGCTCGAAGCCCCCCTCACGGCCGCCTGGGCGGGACGCGAGGTACGGCTGCGCTTCCGCCACACCGCGACCGGTCGCTACGTGGGCCGCGGGGCCTACGTGGACGTGGTCCGCGTGGCGGAACCGGGCCGCCTGCTCTTCGCCGAGGACCGCCCCGCCGACGCCGACCGCATCGAGGCCGTCGGCTGGACCCGGTCGGCGGACTGACCGCCCCCGCGGCTCAGTGCCGGACCAGACAGAACGGATGCCCCGCCGGGTCCGCGTAGACCCGCCAGCCGCGCCCGTCCGCGCCGTCGAGCAGCGTCCCGCCGGCCGCCAGCACCTCCTCCTGCGCCCGGTCCAGGTCCGGGACGCCGAGGTCCAGGTGGAACTGCTGCGGCCGGGTGGGGTCCGGCCAGCGCGGGGGCACGTGGTCCGGAGCCTGCTGGAAGGCGAGGACCAGTCCCGACGGCGTGTGGAGCGTCGCCCAGCTCTCGTCCAGCGACCAGCGCCGGTCCGGCTGGTTGACGTTCCCGCCCAGCAGGGACCGGTAGAACTCGGCGAGCGGCTGCGGCTCGGGGCAGTCCAGGACCACGCATTGCAGTTCAGCGATCATGACCGGATCCTATGGCCGTGTCCGCAGGGGGGCGCTGCGCCGATCGGGCCGGAGCAGGGGCTGCCGAGCGGCACCGGCCGGCCAGACGACCTCCACCGGCAGCCCCCGCGCCCGGGCCGTCGCCACGGCGTCGCCCGTCCCGCCCTGCCTGCCGCCCGTCCCTCCGTCCCAGACGGCGACCAGGAGCTCGGCCCGGCCGAGCAGCAGTCGGTTGGCGGCGGCGTAGGCGGGCGCGCCCGCCCTTCGGTACGGCATGACCTTGACCTCGGCGGCTGCCCGGAGGAGGCGGTCGAACGCATCGGCGTGCGGTCCCTCCGGCATGCGTGCGCGGTGATCGGCCGAGGGGAGTACCGCCACCAGCCGCCCGCCCACCGCGAGCACGGCCTCCCCGAAGACCGTGTCCGCGCCTGCGGCCAGGCAGGACATGCCGGTGAGCTCCGCGGCCGGGTAGCGGGCGAGCAGCGGGAGCAGTGCTTCCGCGACCAGGGGAAGGCTCGCCCCGGTGAGGTTCACATGGCCGGTCACGGCAATGGTCGCCATGGCACCGCTGCTCCGCATCGGGATCGGCATCGAGGACGCCGGACGGCGACGTCCCCATGATGCAGAGCCGGGGTGGCCCCGGCCAGGGATTTCCGGCCCGCCCGGACGGCGGCGCGCAATCAGCGACGGTCGCGCTCCGCGGGGTGGAGTATCGGTCCGAGACGACCGACAGGAGCAGCCCGGTGCCCCGACAGCCCTTCTTCGACGCCCATTTCCACATCGTCGATCCGCGCTTCCCGCTGTTCGAGAACGACGGCTTCCTGCCCGGGGAGTTCACCGTCGAGCAGTACCGGGCCCGCATCCAGGGCCTGGGGGTGGTGGGCGGTGCGGTGGTGTCCGGCTCGTTCCAGCGCTTCGACCAGGGGTTTCTGCTCGATGCCCTCGACCGGTTGGGCCCCGGCTATGTCGGCGTCACCCAGATCCCGCACGACCTGCCGGACCGGCGGATCACCGAGCTCGCCGAACGGCGCGTGCGCGGCGTGCGGTTCAACCTCCGGCGCGGCGGGTCGGCAGGTCTGGAACACCTCGACCGGCTCGCCCGGCGGGTCTTCGCGGTGGCCGGCCTGCACACCGAGCTGTACGTCGACGCCCGCGACCTGCCTGCCGTCGCCGGAACGCTGGCCGCTCTCCCCGCGGTCAGCATCGACCACCTGGGCCTGCATCCCGACGGACTCCCTCACCTGCTGGCGCTGGTCGAGCGCGGGGTCAAGGTGAAGGCGACGGGGTTCGGCCGGGTCGAGCTCGATGTGCGCGAGACGGTCCGCGCGGTGCTCGACGTCGACCCGACCGCCCTGATGGCGGGATCGGACCTGCCCTCGACCCGGGCGCGGCGTCCCTTCGCCGACGCCGATCTCGATCTGCTGGAGGAGGCCGCCGGACGGCACGGCAGCGCCGTGTTCCACGACAACGCCGCCGCGTTCTACCGCGTGTGAGACGGCGGGGCCGTCCGTCAGCGGTTCAGGAGCGTCTTCTGGAGCCAGTCGAAGACGACCTCGCAGTGCAGCTGCGGGGCCATGGGGGAACAGTGCAGCTGCGCGCCCTGGGCCGCCGTCAGTTTCAGGTAGTCCCTGGGCGAGGTGAGGGCGTCGTACATGCGGCGCGGCTGGCCGGGGTAGAACTGCTCGCCCTCGTAGTCCAGCACCAGGGTGGGTGCCTTGATGCGGCCGACGACATCGGTGATCGACAACGCCTGGATCCGGGTGGCGGGGGTGTAGAAGTCCGTGAACAGCTTGCCCTGACGGGCTTCGAGCATCGCGGGGATGGAGAAGGGCTCGAAGCGCTTCTTCATCACGGCGGCGGCGTCCGGAGGCAGTTCGGGGACCACCTCCTTGTTCCAGATGTCATTCGTCTCCTGCTTGTCCGGAGTGAGGATCTCCCGGATCTCGGGCGGGAAGCCCAGCCAGGGCTCCACGCAGCCCGGCATGGCCACCAGCGCGGCGATCCGGGTCTCGAACGCCGCCGCCCTCGGGGCGAGGTCCCCCGCCATGCTCAGGCCTGTGAGGGCGATCTTGTCCGGGTCCACGTCGGAGCGGGCCGTCAGCCAGTCGACGAGGGGCGTGACGACCTTCTCCCAGGTGGGGGTGAAGACGACCTGGTCCACGAAGAGCAGCTGCCCCTGGCCCGGCCCGTCGTAGACGAGCGCGTTCCAGCCCCGGTCCAGCGCGGCGGGAACCCCGTAGGTCCACATGTCCACGTTCTGGCCGTCGCTGCCGTTGGTCAGGATCACCGTCGGGCGCGGGGTGCCGGAGGTGTCGGGGCGGAAGAACCACACCGGCAGCGGCGTGGTGCCGTAGGGCACGTTCGCCTTCACCGGGGCCGGCTCGCACAGGCCGCAGAAGGTGTCCCAGGCCCCGCGCCCCGCCTTGTACAGCTGTTCCTCGCTGCCGGGGTCGTCCGAGCCGAGGACGAAGAACAGCGCCTGACCGTAGTACTGGGCGGCGCGCAGCGCCCGGAACCGCTTGGTCCGGCCGTCGGCCGGGGCGCCCGGGGGTGCCTTCAGGAGCTGGTCGCCCAGCGCGCGGAAGGTCTGCACGTACGTCTGCGCGGTCAGGCCGGCACCGTTGATCGTGTTCACTGCCGTGAGGACCTCGCCGACCTCGGCGGCGCCGACGCCCGAGCCACCCAGGGCGAGGAGTCCGTTGAAGTTGTACGCCGGGTCCTTGAACAGCGTCATCGCGCCCGGGGTGAGGCCGCCCGCGGCCGCGGTGGGCGGGGCGGAGCTGCTGGACGCTGCCGCCGCCGGAGCGCCGGAGGCGCCGCCGCGGGTGCAGCCCGCCACGAGGGCGGCACCGGCCCCGGCGGTGAGCAGGGCGCGACGGGTGGGGCCGGAGCGGCGATCGCCGGATATGTGGTTCATGCCATCGGAACGTAGCCCCGACGCGGCCCGCCGACCTCCCGTCCCGTACCGCGCGTACGGCGTCGGGCACCCGGCCCGGTCTCCGGCCGGCCGCCGAACGGGCAGGTCCCGGGCTTGCGTCCCGACCTGTCGGCGCGGGCTTCCGGAGGCCGCCCGCCTTGCGCCGGTCGGGGGACACGGGCCCCGACCGGCCCGGGGGGAGGGCCGGTCGGGGGCGGGCCCCGGCCAGGCCGGGGGGAGGCCGGCCGGGGCGTATCGGTGTGGGCGGGGACATCGGCCCCCTTGCCTGCACCCACGCATGGATGAACGGTCAACCACCCCGGTGGGTTCCCGGCCCGGCCCCCGGCGCCGCGCTCACCATCCCCTGTCGGCCCGGAACGTCCTACGCTGAAAAGCGGCGGCCGAACCGGCGAGCGGCCCGCGGCCGCCCCCGTGGGCACCTGCCCCTCCCCCACTGCGCAGGTGCCCACCACGGTTTCCTGCGGCGCTGCGGCGATACGGCGCCGCGGCGATACGGCGCTGCGGCGATACGGCGACCCGAAGGACCCCCGGCGCCCTTCGGGTCAGGCGGGGCCCGCGAGCACCGCGTCGATCATCCGCCGGGCGATGGAGGTCAGCTCGGCGAGGTCCGGAGCGGGGCGGGAGCGGGCGAGGGCGCCGGCCAGCCGGTCGTAGAGGAGCCCGTCCGTCCAGGCGACCAGGAGTTCGGCGGCCTGCTCGGGCCGCTCGGCCC
>NZ_JBSGXU010000145.1:0-21290 GCF_053610205.1 Streptomyces sp. NPDC054932
GCCCGGGGGGGTCCCCCGGGGGCGCCCCCCATCCCACGTGGAAGGGGGGGGCGGCCGGGGGGGGGGGCTACTGATTGCGCATTTTGGTACCCCGGGGGGGTCTTCTTAATGTCGCGCGCCCCCGCTGTTGCCCATGGCCCGGTCAGGGGCCGTGCCTGCGGCCGCTCAGAACTGGAGCGCCCAGGAGTCGATCTTCCCGGTGTCGCCGGTCGCGTTGTCGTTCACGCGGAGCCTCCAGACGCCATTGGCCGTCTCGGCCGAGGCGTTCACGGTGAAGGTCCTGATGATGTTGTCGTCGCCGCCGTTGGCACGGTTGTGCAGGGTGTAGACGGTGCCGTCGGGCGCGACCAGGTCCACCTTGAGGTCACCGATGTACGTGTGCTTGATGTCGATCGGGATCTTCAGCGCCGACGGGGCGTTGCCGACGACACCGCTGACGGTGATCGACGACTGGGCGGTCGCGTTGTCGCCCACCGTGAAGTCGGCCGTGTTCTCGAAGCGCGCACCCGGCGGGACGGGACCCTGGGCGGTGACGTGGAGCAGCCGGTTCGGCGAGCCGGCGCCGGGGCCGGTGACCACGTTCGGGGTGGACGAGCCCACCAGGGCCGTGGCCACCTGGGCCGGGGTGCTGGCCGGGTTCTGCGACAGGTAGACGGCGGCCGCGCCGGCGACGTGCGGCGTGGCCATCGAGGTGCCGTTGATCGTGTTGGTGGCGGTGTCGCCCGTGCCCCACGCGGAGGTGATGGCGGAGCCCGGCGCGAAGATGTCCACGACGGAGCCGTAGTTGGAGTAGGCCGCCCTGGCGTCGGTGCTGGTGGTGGCGCCGACCGTGAGGGCCTCGGTGACGCGCGCCGGGGACTTCTTGGAGGCGTCGACGGACTCGTTGCCCGCGGCCACCGCGTAGGTGATGCCGGAGGCGATGGAGTTGCGCACGGCCGCGTCGAGCGCGGAGTCGACCCCGCCGCCGAGCGACATGTTGGCGACGGCCGGCTTGACGGCGTTGGCGGTCACCCAGTCGATGCCCGCGACGACCTGGGCGGTGGTGCCGTTGCCGCTGTTGTCGAGGACGCGGACGCCGACGATCTTGGCCTTCTTGGCCACGCCGAACGAACCGCCCGCGACGGTGCCGGCCACGTGCGTGCCGTGGCCGTGGCCGTCCTGGGCGACGTAGTCGTTGTCGATGGCGTCGTAGCCGTAGGAGGCGCGCCCGCCGAAGTCCTGGTGGGTGATGCGGACACCGGTGTCGATGACGTACGCGGTGACGCCCTGGCCGGCCTGGTCCGGGTAGGTGTAGCTCTGGTTGAGCGGCAGCGCACGCTGGTCGGCACGGTCCAGACCCCACGACGGCGGGTTCGGCTGGGTGGTGCTGACGGTGAAGGTGCGGTTCTGCACGACCGACTTGACCGCGGGGTCGGCGGCCAGCTTCTTGGCCTGCGTCTCGGAGACCTTGACGGAGTAGCCGTTGAGGGCGGCGCTGTAGGTCTTGTCGATCTTCGCACCGTAGCGCTTCGCGACGGCCCTGCCGCTGTCGGCGGTGGACCGGGCCGCGGAGTCCTTCAGGGTCACGATGTAGCTGCCGGGTATGGACCCCGGAGCTCCGGCGTTCTGGATCACGCCGGATGCACCGATGCCGACCGCGGACGCGGGAAGCGCCCACGCCGCGCCGAGCGCGAGGGCCACGACCGCGGTCGCGCTGATGCCGGCGATCTTCCGGCTTTTATGACGCATCACTGGCATGTGACGGGTCCTCCTCCTAGGTGGTGCACTGCGGGGGGCGCGGCGCTGCCGCGAAAACGTGACCATGACAATCCGGACGGCCCAACGGGCTGTCGCCGCCGAAGGGTTGACCCACCCCCGGCGCGACCCCGTAAAGGATCAGCGGACGCGTAACATCCATGCCGTACACCGGCCATGACCGAGCAAAGGTGCTCCACACATGACGCACGCACCCCCCGGTTACGTCTGCTCAGAGGACGGTACACGCGCGGACGTCCGGACTGCTCCTTGGGGGTGCCCCGTCTGCGGCGGCCCCTGGGACCTCGATTTCACGCCGGACCCGGCCGCCGTCCTGGAACCGGCCGCGGGCCCGAATTCGCTGTGGCGTTACGGAGCCGTGCTGCCCCTGCCGGGGGCGTTCTCCGTATCGCTGGCGGAGGGGCACACTCCGCTGGTTCCGCTGGGAGAGCGGGTTCACGCCAAACTCGACTACCTGATGCCCACCCTGTCCTTCAAGGACCGGGGCGCGGTGATGCTCGTCGAGCTCGCCCGGCGGCTCGCACCGGAGCGGGTCGTGGCGGACAGCAGCGGCAACGCCGGGACCTCGGTGGCCGCGTACTGCGCACGGGCCGGGCTGGACTGCGAAGTCTTCGTGCCCGAAGGCACGTCGGAGAAGAAGACGGAACAGATGCGGGCGCACGGGGCGGTCGTCCGCGTGATCCCCGGCGGCCGCGAGGCCGCGGCGCAGGCCGCCCGTACGGCGGCGGACGCGCCCGGGGTCTTCTACGCGAGCCACGTGTTCAACCCCTACTTCCTGCACGGGACCAAGACGTACGTGTACGAGGTGTGGGAGGAGATGGGCGGCCGGCTGCCCGAGGCCCTGGTGGTCCCGGTGGGCAACGGCACCCTGCTGCTCGGGGCGGCACTGGCCGTGGAGGAACTGGCCCGGCGCGGGGTCAGGCCGCCGGCCCTGATCGCGGTCCAGTCGGAGGCGGTGGCCCCGCTGGCCCGGGCCTTCGAGTCGGGCGCGGAGGACGCCCCGCCGGTGGACCAGCGGCCGACCCTGGCCGAGGGGATCGCCATCCCGGCGCCGCCCCGGGCCCGCCAGATCCTGGCCGCGGTCCGCAAGTCCGGCGGCACCTTCCTGACCGTCCCGGACGCCCGGCTGCGCGAGGCCCAGCGGGACCTGGCCCGCCGCGGCCTCTTCGTGGAGCCGACGGCCGCGGCATGCTGGGCCGCGGTGGGCCCGTCGGCCCCGGCGGATCCGCTGCAGGGCCGCACCGCGGTGATCCCCCTCTGCGGCGCGGGGGCGAAGACGGGCCTGGCGCCGTAGCCCGGCGGGGCGGCGCCCGGGTCCGCCCGGCTCGGGGGTCCGCCCGGCTCGGAGGTCCGCCCTGCGCGGGGGTCCGGGCCCGCCCGGCACCGGGCCCGGGCAGGGCCCCCGGGCGCGGCGCCGCACCCGCCCGGCGCCCTCGACGCAGATGTCGGAAAACCGCGAGCCCGGGCGCACCCGGTCTGGTGAACTGGGCCCATGACCACCCATGTTGATCTCCCCGCCCGGGCCGCGGCGTTCGCCGCCCTGCACACGCCCTCCGCCCCCCTCGCCCTCGCCAATGCCTGGGACGTCGCCAGTGCCCGCATCGTCGAGGCCACCGGCGCCCCCGCCGTCGCCACCACCAGCGCCGGAGTCGCCTGGTCCCTCGGGTCCCCCGACGGCGACGCGCTCGCCCGCGACCGGGCCCTCGATCTCGTCGCCCGCGTGGTCGCCGCCGTCTCCGTACCCGTCACCGCCGACATCGAAGGCGGCTTCGGGGCCGACCCGGCCGCCGTGGGCGAGACCGTCACCGGGGTCCTCGCCGCGGGCGCGGTCGGCATCAACATCGAGGACGGCCACCGCGACCCCGCCGAGCAGATCGAGCGCCTGGCCGCGGCCCGCGCCGCCGCCGACGCCGCCGGGGTCCCGCTCTACATCAACGCCCGTATCGACACCTACCTCCGGGGCTTCGGCGAGAGCGCCACCCGGCTGGACGACACCCTCGCCCGCGCCGCCGCGTACCTGCGGGCGGGAGCCACCGGCGTCTTCGTGCCCGGCGTCCTCGACCCGGCCACCGTCTCCGAGCTGGCCAAGGGCATCGACGCCCCCCTCAACATCCTGCTCGGCCCCGGCGCCCCGACCGTCGCCGAGTTCGGCGCCCTCGGCGTGTCCCGCGTCAGCCTCGGCTCCTGGGTCGCCGAAGCCGCGTACGCCGTGGTCCGCCGCGCCGCCGAGGAGCTGATCTCCGGCGGCACCTACGGGTCGCTCGCGGACTCCCTCCCGTACGGCGAGCTGAACAGCCTGCTCAAGGGCTGAGAAACCCGGAAGCCTGCATGGGCCAACGACCATAGGATCCGAGCATGAGCACCTCAACTCCGGTGGACGGCAAGGACTCCGCGGCCGCCACCGCGCCCGGCAGGATCTCCGGCGCGGTCTGGGCCGCCCTCGCCCTCGTCTACGTGGTCTGGGGCTCGACCTACCTCGGCATCCGGATCGTCGTCGAGACCATGCCGCCCTTCCTCTCCGCCGGAGCCCGCTTCATCACCGCCGGCCTGGTACTGGCCGCCGGCGTCGCCTGGCGCTACGGTCCGGGAGCCCTGCGGGCCACCCGGGCGCAGCTCGGCTCGGCGGCCCTGGTCGGTCTGCTGCTGATCCTCGGCGGGAACGGCCTGGTCGTCCTCGCCGAGACCGCGGTGCCGTCCGGTCTCGCCGCGCTGCTGGTGGCGGCGGTGCCGATGTGGGTGGTGGTGCTCCGGGCGAGCACCGGCGATCGGCCTCCGCGGCGCACCCTGGCCGGGGTGCTGGTGGGTCTGGCCGGGCTGGCGGTGCTGACGGCTCCCGGGTTCAGCGGGTCGGTGCAGCTGTGGGGGGTGCTGCTGGTGGTGGGGGCCTCGGTCCTGTGGTCGCTGGGCTCGTTCGCCTCGCCGAGGCTGAAGCTGCCTGGCAATCCCTTCACGGGCAGCGCCTACCAGATGGTCGTGGGCGGGAGTGCCGCCGTGGTCGTCGGGCTGCTCCG
The DNA here is from genome assembly GCF_053610205.1 of Streptomyces sp. NPDC054932. NCBI lineage: Bacteria > Bacillati > Actinomycetota > Actinomycetes > Kitasatosporales > Streptomycetaceae > Streptomyces > Streptomyces sp. NPDC054932. Next base: position 4,767 of record NZ_JBSGXU010000145.1, read on the forward strand.
CGGCGAGCAGCGCGGCCTGGGCCCGGCGGCGTTCTCCACCGCCTCCTGGCTGGCCCTGGGGTATCTGACCCTGGTCGGCTCGCTCGTCGGTTTCACGGCGTACGTGTGGCTGCTCCAGGCCGCACCGCTGTCGCTGGTGGCCACGTACGCCTACGTCAATCCGGTCGTCGCTGTCGCGCTCGGTGCGCTGATCCTCGACGAGGCCCTGACCTGGCCGATCGTGGTCGGCGGTGCGGTCGTCGTGGCAGCGGTGGGTGTGATCGTCAGTACGGAGCGCGGGAAGAAGTGACCGGCGGCTCGGACACGTTCGACGGCTCGGACACCTTCGTCGGCTCGGGCCCCGTCGGTCGCTCGGACGCCGTCGGTCGCGCCGGCACGGTCGGCCGCGCGCGGCGCGGGCGCGCTCAGCCCCGCGCGGCCCGCTCGTACAGGGCCTTCGCGTGCTCGTCGAACAGCGCGGCCGTGGAGTCCACGTCCGTGTCCCCGCCGCTCAGCACCCCGATCAGCCGCCCGCCCGGGTCCGGACCACCACGGTCGGCGATCCAGGGGCTGCCGCTGGTCCCCGTCCAGAAGCCGGCGCAGCTCATGTAGAGCATGTCGGGGTCGTCCTCGTCGTGGCGGGTCCGCGTCGTGCAGGAGACGGGCTTGTTCTGCGGGTTGTGCTCGGACTCCGGATAGCCGACGACGGTGACGTCCCGCTCGTAGCCCGAGGTCCACTCCGGCTTCGGGGCCTCGCCCCCGCCGCCGACCGCCTGCTGGATGCTGCGGCCGTCCTCGTCCGGTTCGATGGTGAGGAAGGCGAAGTCGGCGGTGTCCTCGCCCCATTTCGTCCAGCGGTCGTCCACGTGGATCGAACGGACCTTCCACACCCCGAGGGGCTGGGTGCCGTCGCCCTCGCCGGAGAAGGCCGGGGCGAAGGAGAGCTCGCCGATCGCCAGGCCGTCGTGGGCCACCTCGCCCGGCTGTCCGTCCTCGCCGGCGGGGGCCACGCAGTGCGCGGCGGTGGCGACGACGTTGCCCCCGGGGCTGTCGACGACGCTCGCCGTGCACCAGTGCTCGCCGCCCGCCATGAGTACTCCGACGGTGGGGAAGGGGAGCACCGGCCGCTCGCCGGGCGCCTTGAGGAAGGCCACGGCGCACAGCATCGCGATACCCGCTGCGGCGGCCGATGCCCCCTTCACCACCGTGCTCACTGCACGCCGGGATCGGGTGTCGGTGCCTTCATCACCTTGCTGATCCACTCCAGGGAGCCCTCCCTCATACCGCGCACGTACGACTTTCCGTTGTGCTCACCATCCTGGATCACCTGCAGCGAGGTGTGCACGGGGCCCCTGCCGTAGTCCTTCATGAACTTCTCGGCCTTGTCGCGGCCGCTCTCCGCGGTGCCGATCTGGAAGTTGATGTAGACGTCCGGACCGCTCGCCGCGATCAGCTTCTCGGCGAGCTTCTCCGGGTTGTCCGCGTTCATGGCCTGCGCGTTCCCCTGCCACAGCGGGGAGTCGGGGACGATGTCGACCCCGCTCGCGATGGCCGCCTTGAACCGGTCGGGGTGCTTCAGGACGTGCTTGAAGGCACCGAATCCGCCCGCCGACGAGCCCATGAAGGCCCACCCGTCGCGGGAGGTGAAGGTCCGGAAATTGGCCTTCGTGAAATCCGGGACGTCTTCGACCATCCAGGTGCCCATCTTCGGCTGGCCGGGGATGTCAGAGGCGTCGAAGTGGTGCTTGGTGTCGGCGTTGTGCACCGGCATGATCAGGATGAAGGGCAGGCTCTTGCCGGTCTTGGCCCCGTCGCTCACGGCCTGCTGGAGGCCGAGGCCGGGACCCGTCCCCCAGTAGTTGGTGGGGTAGCCGCGGCCGCCGGGCAGGGAGATCAGCACCGGGAAGCCGCTCTTGGCGTACCTCGGGTCGTCGTACTCCTTGGGCACCCACACCCAGACGTCACCCGTGAAGCCGGACTTCTTGCCGGTGAGGGTGGTCCGGCCGATCTGGGTGCCGTCCGGCATCCGGTACGTACGGACGAACGAGGCCTTCGGCCCGGTGGGCATGCGCACCTCGGGCGGGACCTCGGCGGCGGCGACGGCCTTTTCCTCGACCTTCCCGAAGGACACCGGATCCCCTATGTCCGAGAAGAGGCCGTATTTGTACGCTGCCACGCCGCCCCCGGTGAGGGTGAGCGCGAGCCCGCAGCTGATCAGGATCATGCGCAGGCGGTGGGGGCGACGGCCGCCCTCGGTCATGGGGCTGCCGTCGCCTTGCTGGTCATGCTGCACGGTTTTTTGTCCCGTTCCTTCTCCGGCGCTCACCCAGGAGCGCGGGTCGGACCGATCGGTCCCCCTTACACCCTTTACAGAGGTATGAACGACGGGATGGGTTGCCTGGGACGGGCGTGACGTGGCGAGCACCACGCGGTGCCCGGTCCGGTCAGCCGGCTTCGGGCTTCGGGCCCTTGAGGACCTTGCTGACCCACTCCAGGGAGCCTTCCTTCATGCCCCGGACGTAGTGCCAGCCGTTGTGCTCACCGTTCTGGATGTCGCGGACGGTCGTCTTGACGGGGCCCTTGCCGTACTGCTGCACGAACTTCGTCATCCGCTCCTTCCCGCTCTCCTTGGTGCCGATCTGGAAGTTGATGTAGACCTCGGGACCCTTGGTGTCGATCAGCTTCTGGGCGAGCTTCTCCGGGTTGTTCGCGTCCATCTCCGCCTGGTGGCCCTTCCACAGCGGGGAGTCGGGGACGATCTCACCGCCGCTCGCGATCACGGCCTTGAACCGGTCCGGGTGCTGCAGGACGGTCTTCATGCCGACGAAGGCACCGGAGGAGGAGCCCATGAAGGCCCAGCCGTCACGGGACTTGTACGTACGGAAGTTGGCCCTGGCGAAGTCCGGGACGTCCTCGGCTATCCACGTGCCCATCTTGGGCTGGCCGGGGATGTCGGAGCCGTCGTAGTAGTACTTGGCGTCCGGATTGAGCGCCGGCATGATCACGATGTACGGGAGGCTGGTACCGGCCTTGACCCCGTCGCTGATGGCCTTCTGGAGGCCGAGGCTGCGGTCGGACCAGTAGTTGTCGGGGAAGCCGTTGCCGCCGGGGAGCGCGATGAGGACCGGGAAGCCGCTCTTGGCGTACTTCGGGTCGTCGTACTCCTTGGGCGCCCACACCCAGACGTTGCCCTCGAAGCCCGACTTCGCGCCCGCGAGGCGGGTCTTGGCGATGATCGTGCCGTCCTCGAGCTTGGTCGTCTGCTTGAAGTCGGACTTCGGGCCGGTCGGCATGAGCACGTCCGGGTCGCCGGAGGGCTTGGCCGCGGCCGCCGGGGCACTCGGGTCCGGCTTGCCCGCTGCCGGGGGGTTCTTCCCGAAGCTCACGGCCTCGCCGTTGCCGGAGAACCAGTCGAGCTTCCAGGCGGCGAATCCGCCGCCGCCGAGCAGGAGCGCGAGGGCGACCGTCGCGCTGATCCATATTCGGCGCCGGGAGCGCCCGGGCCGCGGCGGCTCCGGGGGCTGCGGGGTGAACGCCTCGGCGGCCGGCGGCTGCCCCGGGTACGGCTGGTACTGCTGGTGCGGTGGCTGGTACTGCTGATGTGGTGGCTGGTACTGCTGATGCGGCGGCTGATGCTGCTGGCGCGGCGGCTGCTCCTGGTACCCGGACCCGGGGTACTCCTGGTACGCGGGCTGGTCATCGGGCCGCGGGCGCTGCGGGTACTGGTGCACGGACTTCGCTCCGAACGGTCATGACTGCCCCCGAGGGCAGAACGGCTGGGCTCCCCTACTTCTGATGTGCGAACGCCCCGCCCAGTTCCAAATCCAAGCAAAATCATGCCGGGGAAACCCGGGGGCCCGCCGCCCTCAGCGCTGGGCGTCGAGCACGTCCGCACACCGCCCGAGCAGCCGGATGAGCAACTCCCGCTCCTCGCCGGTGAATGCGGCGGCGAGCGCGCGCTCCACCCGTACCGCGCCGGAGTCCGCCAGCTCCATGACCGTACGGCCCTCGTCCGTGAGCCTGGTCTCCAGGACGTTGCGGTGCCATTCGTGCGGGGTCCGCTCGATGAGCCCGCGCTCCTGGAGGTTCTTCAGCACGGTGTTCATGGTCGGCGGCGTCACTCCGCACAGCCGGGCGAGCGCGGCGGCCGAGATGCCGGGCTTCTCGGCCAGCCAGAGCAGCGCGGCGTACTGCGGAACCGTTACTGCGGCCGGCTTGCACGCCGCGTTCTTCGCCGCGAGAAGTGCCTGCTCAGCGCGCTTGAGGTGAGAGCCGATGCGCTCCTCGGGGGCCATGGAGGTCATGCCCGCATCCTACGGCCACCCTTGCAATCATTAGAGCTCTAACATACATTCGCCCTCAACCGATCGATAGAGGACGATGATGAAGACGAAGTCCCTCCTGCGCACCGCCCTGCCCACCGCCCTGACCGCCTCTCTGGCGGTGGCGCTCACCCTGGGTGCGGCCCCGGCCCCGGCCCGGGCGCAGCCGCAGTCCCCCGCGGGCGATGCCCGGATATCCACGGCCTTCGCCCTGCCCGGCGCGAAGGTCTACCCGGAGGGCATCGCCGTCGATCCCCGCACGCGCACGGTCTACGTCGGTTCGTACGCGGACGGCACCGTCTACCGGGCCCGCCCCGGCCGCCCCGAGGCGGAGGTGTTCCTGCCCTCCGGCACCGACGGCCGCCGCACGGCGAACGGCCTGCGGGTCGACGCGCTCGGCCGCCTGTGGGTCACCGACTCCACCACGGGCGTGGCGGTCTACGACACCGCCGACGGGTCCCGCCTGGCCCACTTCGAGGTGGCCCGAGGAGCCGGAGCACCCGACCACTTCATCAACGACCTGACCCTCACCCCGGACGGCACCGCGTACCTCACCGACAGCATCCGCGGCGTGATCTACCGCGTGACCCCGCAGCAGCTGGCCGCCGGCAGCGGCGCCCTGGCCGAGGCCTTCGACCTCACCCAGGCCCTGCGCCCCCGCCCGGCGGGCGGCTTCAGCCTCAACGGCATCGTCTCCGACCCGGCGGGCCGCTACCTCCTCGCCGTGGACATGCCGATGGGCGACCTCTACCGCGTCGACCTGCGCACCGGTGCGATCCGCCGCGTCGCCCTCACCGGCGGCGACCTGAAGGCCGCCGACGGCCTCGACCTCTCCCCCGACGGCACCCTGCGCGTCGCGCACAACACCACCAACACGCTGACCCGCTGGCAGGTCGGCGCGAACGGCACCCGGGCCCGGCTGACCCGTACGGTCACGGACCCGTCCCTGCAGATCCCCACGACCCTCGCCCGTACCCCGGGCCGCACGCTGGTGGTCCGCTCCCAGTTCGACAAGGGCGGCCCCATGTCCCCCGGCTCGGGCACCCCCACCACCTTCACGGTCGCCGCGGTCCGCGGCCTGTGACCCGGCGGGCCCGCATGCAGGAGACGGCGTACGGGAGCCCGGGCAGCAGCAGGAGCGGCGCTGCCCACAGCGGGAGCGTGAACACCGCCCCGTCGCCGGCCGGCCACCGGACGAGGATCACCACGGGCAGGCCGACGACGAGGGAGAGCAGCCACCGCTGGTACCTGCGCAGGCCGCCCCGCCGCAGCTCCCGGGCGACGGTCGCCGCGCCGATGGCCACCCGTTGCGCGGGGCGCCGGAGGAAATCCGTGGCACAACGGCCGGACCGTCGACGAGACTGCACCGGTGAACGCCGATGCCCTCGTCCAGCAGCTCGACAGTGACGACGACACCTCGTACGCCGCCCGCGTGCGGCTGGTCGGCATCGGCCGCGAAGCGACCCTCGCGATCGCCGACGGACTACCGACTCTGGGCACCTTCGGCCGACTGACCGCCATCGAGGTCTTCGAGCAGGTCGCGGACCCACGCTGCGGCCCCGCCCTGATCGCCCTGCTGGACGACGGCGACCCCGTGGTCCGGGAATGGGCGGCGACGGCCCTGGCGGACCTGGGGATCGACGGCGCGGTCGAACCCCTCCGCCGGGCCTACCGCGCCTGCCTGGAACGGGCGACCCCACCGGACCGGAGCGAGTCGGTGGGCATCCGGCGGGCCCTCACCGAACTCGGCGCCCGCACCCCCGTCACCCCTCCGCTGACCGCCCGCCTGCACGACACGACAGCCGACGGCTGGCCCTCGGCGCACTTGGAAGCGGTCGTCAACGACCTCGCCGACCACGGCCAGGTGATCCTCTACTCCCAGTTCCGGCAGGTGCAGGGCGAGCGGACGTACCACGCCTCCTACACCGCGCCTGACTGGCACCGCGACTGGACGGCGCCCTGGGAGGAACTGGTCGAGGAAACACGCACACAGGCCCTGCTGGAGGCCACCGAAACACCCGTCGGCGGGGACGTCTTCGCCGACATCACCTGGATCGACCGCGCCGACCTGCGCCTGAGGTCACGTCCGTCGGCGTGATGCCGGCCTGGCCAGGCCGGCCGAGTTGGAGACCGACCCTCGCGGCTTCAACACCACCGCGTCGTCCACGCGATCGACAACGGGGAGCTGGTGTTCCGGGTCGTTCACGCGGGACACCGGTCCACCGTTCACGAGACCTGATCGCCGCTGACTGCGACGACGAAGGGGCCGGCCCGGCGACGGCCCGCCTCTTCACCTGAATGCCCCTGCCACGTTGACCCCCATCCGCCCCGGCCATCGCATGGAGTGGAGAACACGAGCCCGCGCGGGGCCACCGGAATGCAGGAAAGGGCGCTATGTACGTTCGCAGCATCTATGCAACGGGTGATCCGGCCGAGCTCGACGGGGTCGCCGAGGCTCTCCGGACCGACGGGCGGGCGCTGCTGTCGACACAGTCGGGCTTTCGCGGGATGGGCCTGTTCGCCGACCGTGAGCTCGGCAAGCTCCTGGTGGGATCGTGGTGGGAGGACGAGGCCTCCCGGCAGGCCAGCTACGAGAACCTGAGCAAGCGGCGAGCAGAGATGATGGCGCCCTTCGCACAGACCGTGACCGTCGACAACTGGGAAGCGGCGGTCACCCGGCGCGCAGAGGAACTCGGGCCGGGCGCGGGCTTCCGGCTGGTCCGCATGGACGTCGAGCCGCCCGACATCGACCTGCTGGTGGACACGTTCCGCGACACCTCACTGCCCAGGGTCCAGAAGATCCCCGGACTGGCCGGCATCTCCCTGCTCATCGACCGTGATCGGGGCAGAGCCGCCGTCGGCGCGCTCTACACCGACCGCAGTGCACTCGTGGCATCCCGTGGCGCCGTCGCGGCGGTCCGCGGAGAGGCTGCGGCGAAGGCCCACATGACCACCCGCAGCCTGGAGGAATTCGAGGTGGTCCTCGCCACGGCGGTCCCCCACGCCTGACCCCGCACCCCCTCGCGCGCCGGGCCGGTCGGACCGACACCGCGGTTCCACGTCAGCACCGGGTCGGCACGGGAATGCAGACGGGGCCGGACTCGACCGAGTCCGGCCCCCGCACCCACGAGATCCCGACCACCACCGGTGTTCCCCTGCTGACGTCGCCCCAGCGGTCCTGGCACGGCCGCCTCGTCACCGCCCTGACCGCCACGCTCACACCGCCGCGCACCTGAAAAGCCGGCACCAAGTCAGCACGGGCGGTCAGTAGTGGTACCGAGCCGCGAGGATGACGATCTCCTTGTCCGTCACCAGGTAGACGAGGCGGTGCTCGTCGTCGATCCGCCGCGACCACGCGCCAGGCAGGTGGTACTTCAAAGGTTCGGGCTTGCCGATCCCTGAGAACGGGTCACGCCTGACGTCCTCGATGAGCTTGTTGATCCGGGCGAGCATCTTGCGGTCGCTCTTGAGCCAGGATGCGTAGTCCTCCCAGCCCTGATCCTCAAAGACAAGCCTCACGCGGCACCCGCACCCGCGTCCGCCGAGTCCGGATCGATCAGCTCGCGCTCCGACACGTTGATGTTCGAAAGGGCGTTCTCGTACGCCTTGAGCAGCCGGCGGGCGTTCACCGGAGAGCGCAGCAGGTACGAGCCCTCGCGCAGCGCCGCGTAGTCCTCGGCCGAGACGAGCACGGCGTTGCCGTGCTTCGAGACGATCTCGATGGCCTCGTGGTTCTCGTTGACCTTCTTGATCAGCGGAAAGAGTTCCTTGCGGGCTTCGCTCGCGGTGATGGACATGACCTGACCTCTTCCCTGAAGTGGTACCTAATAACGTACCACTCTCGGCATCCACTGGACGGATCAAATGACTGACGGGGAGGCAGATTTCCCAGCACCATCCCGGCACGGGAATGTCTGCGGGCTGACCCTGACCTGCGGCGGAGGCGCCTGCAGCGCCGACCGGGTGGCGCGTGGAACCGCTGCAGCCACACCCCTGGGGCCGATGGACAGGGAATGCAAGCAGCGGGACGTCGGCAGCAGCCTCCCGGCGATACAGACCGCGGCCACATTGAAGCTGACGCGTATGGCGGCGCCAACACGATCACGCCCGTGACCTCACGAACGGTAAGCGGCAAGGAAGGAGCTGCTCCTGGATCCCTGTCCCCGGAATCAGCCACCCAATCGGCGGCTCTTCCCAACGAGTGCACACCATCCCCGTTGTGTACACATGGCACACTCGGTATTTGAGGCATGACTCAGCCGCTGCCCATAGAGTCCATCCGCGACGTACGCGCCCACTTGGCCGAAGTCGTCGAGCGCGCCGACCGCGACGACGTGCCCACTGTCATCACCCGTCGCGGAAAGCAGGTCGCCGCCGTGGTCTCGATCGAGGTGCTGCGCAAGTACCAGGAGTGGGAAGAGCGCGAGATCAACCGCATCATCGACGAGCGCATGGCGAGCCCGGCCGTCGGCGTCCCGATCGAGGACGTGATGAGGGAGACGCTGGCACGCAGTGAGTGACTACCGCACGGTGTTCCGGCCCGAGGCCCAGGCCGAGCTGCGCAAGATCCCGCGTGACATGGCGCTTCGCATCCTGGCCAAACTGACAGAGCTGGAGAGCGACCCCTTCGGCTTCAACACCACGGCACTCGTATCCCAGCCTGAGCGCCGCCGCCTACGGGTCGGCGACTACCGTGTCGTCCACACGATCGACAACGGGGAGCTGGTGGTGTGGGCCGTACACGCCGAACACCGCTCCACGGTCCACGACACGTAGCTGCTCCCGGTTCTGCGGACTGTCGCGGACAGCACAACGGCCTGACCCGCGTTCTCGCAGGTCAGGCCGCTTGTGGATATGCGATCAGACGTTGAAGCGGAACTCGACCACGTCGCCGTCCTGCATGACGTAGTCCTTGCCCTCCATGCGGGCCTTGCCCTTCGAGCGGGCCTCGGCGACCGAGCCGCAGGCGACCAGGTCCGCGAAGGAGATGACCTCGGCCTTGATGAAGCCGCGCTGGAAGTCGGTGTGGATCACGCCGGCCGCCTCGGGGGCCGTGGCGCCCTGCTTGATGGTCCAGGCGCGGGTTTCCTTCGGGCCGGCCGTCAGGTAGGTCTGCAGGCCCAGGGTCGCGAAGCCGACGCGGCCGAGGGTGGCGAGGCCCGGCTCCTCCTGGCCGACCGACTGGAGGAGTTCGAGGGCCTCCTCGTCGTCCAGCTCGGACAGGTCCTGCTCCAGCTTCGCGTTGAGGAAGATCGCCTCGGCCGGGGCGACGAGCGCGCTCTGCTCGGCCTTGAAGGCGTCGTCCGTCAGCTCGTCCTCGTCCACGTTGAAGACGTAGAGGAAGGGCTTCGTGGTGAGCAGGTGGAGCTCGTGGAGGAGGTCGCCCTGCTCCGTGCCCTTGGTGATGCCCTTGGAGAAGAGGGTGTCGCCCGCCTCGAGGATCTTCTTCGCCTCGACGACGGCCGCGAGGACCGCGACCTTCTCCTTCTGGAGGCGGGACTCCTTCGTCAGGCGCGGCTCGGCCTTCTCGATGGACTGGAGGTCGGCGAGGATCAGCTCGGTGTTGATCGTCTCGATGTCGTCCTTCGGCGAGACCTTGCCGTCGACGTGGACGACGTTCTCGTCCTTGAAGGCACGGATGACCTGGCAGATGGCGTCCGACTCACGGATGTTCGCGAGGAACTTGTTGCCGAGACCCTCGCCCTCCGAGGCGCCGCGCACGATGCCCGCGATGTCGACGAAGTCGACCGTCGCCGGGAGGACGCGCTGCGAACCGAAGATGCCCGCGAGGACGGCCAGGCGCGGGTCCGGGACGCCGACGACGCCGACGTTCGGCTCGATGGTGGCGAACGGGTAGTTGGCCGCCAGCACGTCGTTCTTGGTCAGGGCGTTGAACAGGGTCGACTTGCCGACATTCGGCAGGCCGACGATTCCGATCGTGAGCGACACGTTGGCGACTTCCCGTAGCTGGAGGGGGCGGCGGCCCGGGAGTGGGCCACCGGACAGTTTACTTTCGATGAGTGGCGGTGGATGTACGCGTGTCCGGGGCCCGATCCGGCGGGGCCCCGCCTAGTTTGGTGGGGTGGAGCAATACAGGACGCGATCGGCCCCTCACCCGCAGCGACCCCCCGCCCAGCGGGGCGGGACACGGACCACGGCGGTGCCCGCCCAGGGCGGCGGCCCGCGGCGTTCCGCGCTCGCGCGGCGGATGCCCCGGCCCCGGCTGACCGGGCTCGGCGGCGGACTGTTCGCGTGCGCCGCCATGGTGCTGGTGGCCGGGATCTGCTGGCTGCTCTTCGGCTCCTCGCTGTTCGTCTACGGGCTGCTCTTCCTGCCCGTCGCGGCCGCCACCGCGCTCTGGGTGCGGCCCGCCGACCTGATCACCGCGCCGATCGGCGTGCCCATCGCCTTCGCCGCCGGAGTGTGGCCCATCTCGGGCGGCTCCGGCGGCCTCGGCGGGCAGCTGATGGGTCTGGTGTCCGCGCTGTCCCTGCACGCGGGGTGGCTGTACGCCGGGACGCTGGTCGCCGCGCTGATCGCCCTCGTGCGCAAGGCCGTACTGATCGGCAGGCGGCGGGTGCCCCGGCGCGTCACCCAGTGAACCGGTGAACCGGCCTCCCGCTACTTCTTCGCCGCGTTTGCGGACTTCCCCGCTGCGGACTTCCCCGCTGCCGCGTCCTTCGCCGCCATCGCCGCTCCCACGATGCCCGCGTTGTTCTGGAGCTTCGCCGGGACGATCTCGGCCCGCACGCCCTCGATCAGCGGCAGGAACTTCTCCGGCTTGCGGCTGACGCCGCCGCCGATGATGAAGAGGTCCGGGGAGAACAGCATCTCCACGTGCTGGAGGTACCTCTGCACGCGGTGCGCCCAGCGCTCCCACGTCAGGTCGTGGTCCTCCTTGGCCTTCACCGACGCCCTCGTCTCCGCGTCGTGGCCCTTCAGCTCCAGGTGCCCGAGTTCCGAGTTCGGGACCAGCCGCCCGTCCGTGAACAGGGCGCTCCCGATGCCCGTCCCCAGGGTGAGCAGGAGGACGGTGCCGCCCCGGCCGCGCCCGGCCCCGTACGTCATCTCCGCGACGCCCGCCGCGTCCGCGTCGTTCAGGACCGTGACCGGCAGGCCGCCCAGTTCGCGCGAGAGCAGTGCCGCCGAGTCGACGCCGATCCAGGACTTGTCCATGTTGGCGGCCGTGCGGGTAATGCCGCCGGTGACCACGCCCGGGAAGGTGACCCCGACCGGGCCGTCCCAGCCGAAGTTGCGCACCACCTCGACGACGCAGCCGGCCACCCCCTCGGGGACGGCCGGCTGCGGTGTCAGTACTTTGTGGCGCTCCTGCGCCAGGTCGCCACGTTCCAGGTCCACGGGAGCGCCCTTGATCCCGGACCCGCCGATGTCCACGCCGAAGATCTGCATGGACATACCGTACGAAACGAGTTACTTGTCGGCGACCAGTTCGGCGGCCTCGGCGCGCAGGTCGCGGCGGAGTTCCTTCGGCAGCGAGAAGACGATCGACTCCTCGGCGGTCTTGACGATCTCCACGTCCGCGTAGCCGCGCGCGGCCAGCCACTCCAGGACCTCCTCGACCAGGACCTCCGGCACCGAGGCGCCCGAGGTGAGGCCGACCGTGGTGACGCCCTCCAGCCAGGCCTCGTCGATCTCGCTCGCGAAGTCGACCAGGTGGGCGGCCTTGGCGCCGGCGTCCTTGGCGACCTCGACGAGCCGGATCGAGTTCGAGGAGTTCTTCGAGCCGACCACGATGACCAGGTCCGAGTCGGCGCCCATCACCTTGACGGCGGCCTGCCGGTTCGAGGTGGCGTAGCAGATGTCGTCGCTGGGCGGCGAGACGAGCAGCGGGAACTTCGTCTTCAGCGCGTCGACGGTCTCCATGGTCTCGTCGACCGAGAGGGTGGTCTGGGAGAGCCAGACGACCTTGGACTCGTCGCGGACGGTGACCTTCTCCACGTCGTGCGGGCCGTCGACGATCGTGATGTGGTCCGGGGCCTCGCCGGAGGTGCCGATGACCTCCTCGTGGCCCTCGTGGCCGATGAGGAGGATGTCGAAGTCCTCGTTCGCGTACCGGATGGCTTCCTTGTGCACCTTGGTGACCAGCGGGCAGGTCGCGTCGATCGTCGCGAGCTTGCCGCGCGCAGCCTCCTCGTGCACCACCGGCGCCACGCCGTGCGCGGAGAACATCACGATGGAGCCCTCGGGCACCTCCTCCGTCCGCTCGACGAAGATGGCGCCCTTCTTCTCCAGGGTCTGGACGACGTACTTGTTGTGCACGATCTCGTGGCGGACGTAGACCGGCGCACCGTACTGCTCAAGGGCTTTCTCGACGGCGATCACGGCTCGGTCCACGCCCGCGCAGTAGCCGCGGGGTGCGGCGAGCAGGACACGGCGGGAAGCGGGAGCGGGGGCGGGAGCAGTCATGGTCTCCATCGTACGGGGGTCTCCAGGAGGCCGGGCGTCCCCCGTACGGCACACACTGGCCCGAAAGCCCGTACCGCCCATCCCCCGGAGGACTGATGGCGTCCGTTACGGATTCCGGTGCGGCGGCGCCCACCGCGCTGCGGCGGAGCCTCGGCTTCCGGGACCTGGTCGTCTACGGGCTGCTGTTCATCGCCCCGATGGCCCCGGTCGGGGTCTTCGGCACGCTCGACGCCAAGTCCCACGGCGCCGTCGCCCTCGTCTACCTGTGCGCGACCGTCGCGATGGCCTTCACGGCCTTCAGCTACGCGCAGATGGTGCGGGTCGCCCCGCAGGCCGGTTCGGTCTTCACCTACGCCCGCAAGGGCCTCGGCGAGGGCCCCGGGCTGATCGCCGGGTGGATGGCGATGCTCGACTACCTGCTGATCCCGGCGGTCGCGTACCTCTTCTCGGGGATCGCGATGAACGCGCTGGTGCCGGAGGTCTCCCGGTGGGTGTGGACGGCCCTGGCCGTCGTCATCACCACCCTGCTGAACCTGTGGGGCGTACGGGCGGCCGCGCGCGTGGGTTTCGCCGTGCTGGCCATGGAGATCGTGGTCCTGCTCGTCTTCCTGGTCGCCGCGGTGGCCGTGCTGGTCCAGGGCGGGGCGCGGCGCGGCTGGCTGTCCCCGCTGACCGGTGACGGCTCGCTCGGCTTCAGTACGGCGGCGGTGCTGGGGGCGGTGTCGGTGGCGGTCCTGTCCTACCTCGGCTTCGACGCCATCGCCTCCTTCGCCGAGGAGGTGACGGGGGGATCGGAGCGGGTGGCGCGGGCGGTGCTGTTCTGCCTGGCGCTGGCCGGGGTGCTGTTCATCGCCCAGAGCTATCTGGCGGCGCTGCTCATGCCCGTGTCCGCGGCGGAGCTGGCGGCCGATCCGGCGCAGCAGGGCCCGGCCTTCTACAACGCGGTGGAGTCCGCGGTCGGCCCCTGGCTGCACGACCTGGTGGCGGTCAGCAAGGCGATCGGGGCGGCCTTCGCGGCGCTGGCGGGGCAGGCGGCGGCCGGGCGGCTGGTGTTCGCGATGGCCCGGGAGCGGCGGCTGCCCCGGGTGCTCGCCCGGACCTCGGACGGCACGCCGCGGCCCGCCCTGCTGGTGGCGGCCGCCATCACGCTGGTCGCGGCCGTGTGGGCGGCCCGGCGCGACGACGGGCTCGACCAGCTGGTGTCGGTCGTGGACGTCGGGGCGCTGGTGGCCTTCACCCTGCTGCACGCCTCGGTGGTGGGCTGGTTCGTGGTCAGGCGGAAGGAGGGCCCGCCGAACTGGTTCAAGCACCTGGTGATCCCGGTGCTCGGCGCGGCGGTGACCATCGCGGTGATCTTCGAGGCCTCCCGGACGGCGCAACTGGTGGGGGCGGTGTGGCTGGCCGCGGGCCTGGGGGTGCTGCTCGTCCAGCACGGGCGCCGACGGGTGCCGCACGACACCGGCACGGGAGCCTGACGCACTGTCGGCGGCGCCGGATAGCCTGCGTGCATGGGTCTGAATACGTCGGCCGAGGCGCCGCTGCCGGTAGGCCAGGTGTCCCGGCTCATCGGGGGCTGGATCGAGCGGCTCGGCCAGGTGTGGGTGGAGGGGCAGATCACCCAGCTGTCGCGGCGGCCGGGTGCGGGGGTGGTCTTCCTGACGCTGCGCGACCCCTCGCACGACATCTCGGTCAGCGTGACCTGTTTCCGCCAGGTCTACGACGAGGTCGCGGACGTGGTCTCGGAGGGCGCGCGGGTCGTCCTGCTGGCCAAGCCCGAGTGGTACGCCCCGCGCGGCCAGCTGTCCCTGCGGGCCACGGAAATACGGCCGGTGGGCATCGGGGAGCTGCTGGCCCGGCTGGAGCGGCTCAAGCGGTCCCTGGCCTCCGAGGGGCTCTTCGCGTCGGACCGCAAGAAGCCGCTGCCCTTCCTGCCGCAGCTGATCGGGCTGGTGGTCGGGCGGGCCTCGGCGGCCGAGCGCGACGTCCTGGAGAACGCCCGGCGCCGCTGGCCGGCGGTCCGCTTCGAGGTGCGCAACGTGGCCGTCCAGGGCGTGCACGCGGTGCCCCAGGTGGTCCGGGCGGTCCAGGAGCTCGACGCCATCGACGAGGTCGACGTGATCATCGTGGCGCGCGGCGGCGGCAGCGTGGAGGACCTGCTGCCCTTCTCCGACGAGGAGGTCGTCCGGACGGTCGCCGCGGCCCGCACCCCGGTGGTGTCGGCGATCGGCCACGAGCCGGACTCCCCGCTGCTGGACCTGGTCGCGGACGTACGGGCCTCGACGCCCACGGACGCGGCGAAGAAGGTGGTCCCGGACGTCGGCGAGGAGCTGGAGCGCGTGCGCCAGCTGCAGGCCCGGGGACTGCGCGCGGTCGGCGGGCTGCTCGACCGCGAGGAGCGGGGTCTCGCGCACGCCCTGGCCCGGCCGGTCTTCGTCCACCCCCAGCGGATGGTGGAGATCCGCGAGGACGAGCTGGACGCCCTGCTGGCCCGGGCCCGGCGCACGCTGGGGCACCTGCTGGACCGGGCGGACTCGGAGCTCGCCCACACCCTCGCCCGGGTGGTGGCGCTGTCCCCGGCCGCGACCCTGGAGCGGGGGTACGCGGTGCTGCAGCGGGCCGACGGCCACGTGGTGCGCTCGCCGCAGGACGTGGCGCCGCACGAGGTGCTGCGCGCGCGGGTGGCGGAGGGCACGTTCGCGGTGGAGGTCACCTCGGTGGAGCCTGCGGACCCGGCCGGGTCCCCCGCCGCGACAGCCGCTTCGGAGTAGCGACTTTTCAAGGCAGCGACACACGGCCGCAATCACGCGGTCGCACTGCACACAGAGGATGGATACGGGAATGACAGAGGCCGGGACGGCGCTGGGGTACGAGCAGGCGCGCGACGAGCTCATCGAGGTCGTCCGCAAGCTGGAGGCGGGCGGGACCTCGCTGGAGGACTCCCTCGCACTCTGGGAGCGCGGCGAGGAGCTGGCGAAGGTCTGCCGGCACTGGCTGGAGGGGGCCAGGGCGCGGCTGGACTCGGCGCTGGCGGCCCGCGAGCCGGCCGAGGAGGAGTGATCCCGGTCACCGGAATGCGGATTTAGTTGAAAGTTCATCTACCTCGGCCGTAGAGTCTGGGACATCGCTCCACGCTTCACCTCCGTATGGAAGAAGGCTTTCCGATGTCTCTCGTTCTTGACTCCGCCGCGCAGGACCTGCTGTTCCGCGAGGCCCGCACGGCCAACTCGTTCTCCGACGAGCCGGTCACCGAGGAGCAGGTCCAGGCGATATACGACCTGGTGAAGTTCGGCCCCACCGCCTTCAACCAGACCCCGCTGCGCATCACCCTGGTCCGCTCCCCCGAGGCCCGCGAGCGCCTCGTGCAGCACATGGCCAAGGGCAACGACGCCAAGACCGCGACCGCCCCGCTGGTGGCGATCCTCTCCGCGGACAACGAGTTCCACGAGGAGCTCCCGCAGCTGCTGCCGCACTTCCCGCAGGCCAAGGACGCGTTCTTCTCCGAGCGCCCGGTCCGCGAGCAGTCCGCGCTGCTCAACTCCGCGCTGCAGGCCGCGTACTTCATCATCGGCATCCGCGCCGCCGGCCTGGCCGCGGGCCCGATGACCGGCGCCGACTTCGCCGGCATCCAGAAGGAATTCCTGGACGCCGACCACACCCCGATCATGGTCGTCAACATCGGCAAGCCGGCCGAGGGCGCCTGGTTCGACCGCTCCCCGCGCCTGGCCTTCGACGAGGTCGTCACGACCGTCTGACCGCCTCCGCGCCACGCGAAAAGGGCCGTGCGCCCCGGGACTCC
>NZ_JBSGXU010000146.1:0-20994 GCF_053610205.1 Streptomyces sp. NPDC054932
CCCGTTTATTCGGCATCGGGCCGCCCCCAAAACAACCAAAACCCACGGCCCGGGCCGGCGAGCGGTTACTGCGCCGGGTCCGCGACGCCCTCGGCCGCCCGAATCGCGTCCCGGTAGGCGCGGGCCGCCGCGCGCAGCGCGGTCTCGGGGTCGGTCCCCGCCGCCTCGGCGCGCGCCGCGAGCGCCAGCAGCTCGTACCCGATGCCCTCGCCGCGGGGCAGCTCCACGTCCACACCGCCGCTGCGGGCCCGGCCCGCGAGCTTGGCCGCGAGCGCCAGGCCGGGCTGGCCCACCGGAATCCCGTCGGTGACCGACTCCCGCCGCTTCTCCACGGCCTTGGTGCGCTGCCAGTGCGCGCTGACGTCCTCCGGGGTCTCGGCCTTCGCGTCGCCGAAGACGTGCGGGTGCCGGTGGATGAGCTTCGTCACGAGGGCCCCGGCCACGTCGTCGATGGAGAAGGCTCCCTCCGGATCCTCGGCGTCCTCGTGCTCCTCGGCGATCCGCGCGTGGAAGACCACCTGCAGCAGCACGTCGCCGAGCTCCTCGCGCAGCTCCTCCCGGTCCCCGTCCTCGATGGCCTCGACCAGCTCGTACGCCTCCTCGATGGCGTACTTGGCCAGGCCCCGGTGGGTCTGCCGGGAGGTCCACGGGCACTCGCGCCGGACCCGGTCCATCACCTGGACCAGGTCGAGCAGGCGCGCGCCCGGCAGGTCGTACGAGCCGGGCAGGAGCTCCAGGTCGGGCATGGAGACCCGGCCCGAGCCGGCCAGCCGGGCCAGCCCGTCGGTGAGCCGCTGGTCACCCTCGCCGCCCGGGAGCACCACGACCGTACGGCCGCCCTCGCATGCCTCGACCAGCGCGTGCGCGTCCGGGCTCTCGAACGCCACCTCGATGCCGGCCTCCCGCAGATACGGCAGCTGCGGGTGACCGGGGTCGGCGCACAGCACCCGGTCCGCGGCGTGCAGAGTCTGCCACGCCGGCCAGGACAGCACGCCGGGGGCGACCCGGTGGCTGGTGGTCAGCAGGACGATGCGGCCCGTGGGCGCGGCAGCGGCGGCGGTGGGTTCGGAGTGCTCGGTCACCCTCCGAACCTACCTCCGATCCACCGGCCCCCGACCCGGGGGCCCCGGAGGATCAGGCTCCGGCAGGAGCCTGATCGGGCAGGGTCCGCTGGGTGATCCAGGGCGTCTCCCCGGCGCCGAGCTTGATCTCCTTGGCGTCCCAGGCCCCGTAGCGCGGGTTGACCTCGATGTGCAGCGCCTGCACGGCGGCCCGGGCGGGCTCCTCCAGCTTCCCGGCGCCGTACTTGGCGGTCAGCTTGGTGAGGAGCACCCGGTCCCGCAGGAACCGGTCGACCTGACCGGGGGCCAGGGCGCCCTTCTGCAGGAGCAGGGTCTCGAACTGCTCGTTCCCGCCGTTCTCGTCGACGTACGCCTTGCGCTCGTCCTCGACGTCCTTCTGGGTGGCCGTGAGCCCGGCGGTGTCGGCCATCTTGTCGATGATCCGGCTCTGGAGGATCGCGTCGAGCTTCTGCCGCTCCAGGTGGGGAGTGCTCGCGATGAGTTCGGCGGCGGCCTGCCCGGAACGGTTCTGCGCCGCGCGGACGTCCTTCACCTGGGCCTGGAGGGCGGACGTGGTGATCCGTTCGCCGCCCACGACGGCCGCGGTGCCGGCACGGGCCTCGCCCGAGCAGGCGGACAGCAAGGGCGCCGCCACGAGCAGGGCGGCGGAGACGGAGAGCGCTGTGCGACGGTGCAAAGGAGCCTCCAGGGCCGGGAGATTGTGCGTCGGTGCACAAAGGGCCGTGCGGTGATCGATGTTATGAGGTCACGGTGATCCGGACCACCGGTTCGACCAACGATTCGCGCGCGGACTGAACACGCACCGTTCATAAGCGAGTCGGCGGGCATCGGCGTGCCCGCCGCGCCATCCGTCACCCATCCTGGGGACCCCGTCGCCCGGAGCGGCGGCCGGATCGGCCGCCGGCCACCCTGAGGCCATCCCTCGGTCACCCGGCGCTGCCAAGGTCGGCCCACCATGTCGACAACGCACCGCTCGCCGCACACCTCGGCGCACCCCTCGGCGCACCGCTCACCGCACCCCCCGGCGCGCTCCTCACCGCGCCGCCGGAGTCTGCTCGGCTCGGCGCTCGCCGCCCTCCTCACGGCGGTCGCCGTGTGCGCGGGGGACGCCGCCGCCCGCGTCTTCCCGTACGGATCACGCCACCGCAGCATCAACGACCTCGGCAATCAGTTCGTCCCCTTCCATGCGCATTTGTGGGACCTCCTGCACGGCCGGGCGGAGGGCGGGCTGCTGTTCAACTGGCGGTCCGGATACGGCATGAGCTTCCTCCCGGACCTGGGCACCTACCTGACCAGCCCCTTCGCCCTGCTCGTCGGGCTCTTCCCGCGCGCGGACATAGACCTCGCGGTGTACGTCGTCACCGTGCTGAAAACGGCGGCCGCGGCGGCGGCGATGTGCTGGCTGCTGCGCACGCAGCGCCGCGGGCCCTGGTGGGCGGCCGGGCTGCTCGGAGCCTCGTACGCGCTGTGCGGCTGGTCGGTGATCGAGGCCTCCTACAACCCGATGTGGCTGGACGGGCTGATCGCCTTCCCCCTGCTGTGCCTGACCGGTGAATGGGCCCTGCGCGGGCGGCGGATGCTGCTCGCGCCGCCGGTCGTCGCCCTCTGCTGGACGGCGAACTTCTACACCGCCTACATGGCGACGCTGGGTGCGGCGCTGGTGCTGCTGGTACGGGTGGTGCTCACCCGGGAGGGCGTCCGGGCCCGCCTCGCGGTGATCGCGCGGGCGGCCGGGACGACCGTGCTGGGCATCGCGCTCGCGGCGCCCGTGCTCCTGCCCCTCTTCCTCAGCTCCGGGCAGGCCTACCCGGGATGGGTCAGGGAGTTCCTGCCGGTGTCCTGGGCGGACCTGTTCGCCCGGCTGCTGCCGGGGACCTACTCCTTCTCCTCCCCCGCCGTCTTCGTGGGCACCGGGACCCTGCTGCTGGTGGCCGCGCTGCCCTTCCACCGGGCGGTCCCGGCGCGCACCCGGCTGTGGTGGACGGGCCTGACGGCGGCCGTGGCCCTCTCCCTGCAGTGGGCGCCGACGCACCTGGCCTGGCACCTCTTCGCGACCCCGAACGGAAGCCCGTACCGGCAGACCTTCGTCCTGGCCGGGATCGCCGTGATCGCCGCCTGGACCGGGCTGGCCGCGGGCCTGCCGCGGCTGCCGGCGCTGGCGGCGGGCGCGGGCCTGCTGGCGGCCGCCGCGCTGTGGGCGCACGACAGCACGCTGGTGACGGCGCCGGGGTACGCGCTGTTCGGCGTCGGGCTGGCGCTGGCGGGCGCGGCCTGGTGGGCACTGCGCCACCGCCGGCTCGCCCGGCCGGCCGCGGGGCTGCTGGCGCTGGTCCTGCTGACGCAGGCCGCCGCGACCACCGCCTACGGGCACAGGGGCAAGCTGGGCGGCCTGGACGACTACCCGTCCTGGGGGACGGCGCACACCGCGCGCGCCGGGGCCCTCGCGGCGGCCGGGGGCTGGCCCGCCTACCGCACCGACCCGAGCCGGCCCGCCCTGTCCGGCAACGACCCGCTGCTGCTCGGCGGGGAGGGCGGCGCGTACTACAGCAGCCACACCCCCGACGTGTTCACGCGCACGATGGTCGCCCTCGGCGCCGGCTGGACCTCACGCGGCCGCAACGTCCAGAGCATCGACAACCCCGTGACGGACGCCGTCTTCGCGGTCGGCGCCCGCCTCCAGCCGGACGGCACGGTCCGCCGCGCGCAGGTGCCCCCACTGGTGACGACCCGCCCGCCGGGCGCACCCCTCTCCTACGCCGACGACTCCCCCTTCGCCAACCAGGAGGCGCTGCTCGGCGCCCGGGTGTACGAGGACCCGCTCGCGCCCGGGGTCTGCCGCGCGGGCACCGAGGCCTACCTGTGGGCCCCGGAGTACAACGCGACGGCCCGCCTCGCGGACGGCCCGGCCTTCCGGCTGAACGGCAACGCCCCCCGCAACCGGGCGGCCCTGCAGCCGATGGGCCTCTCGCGCGGGGCCTCCTCCGTACTGGTCTTCGACGCGGCCGCGCCCCCGCGGTGGGCCCTGTCCTGCCTGGACCGGGCGCGGCTCGACGCGGCGGTGGCCGGCCTGCGGGCCACGGCGGCGACCTCGGTCCGGGTCGGCTCCTCCGGAGTCCGGGCCGAGCTGCCTGCGGGCAGCACGGGCACGGCGGTCCTCTCCGTCCCCGCGATCGCCGGCTGGACCTGCAACGACCGCCCCGCCTCGGCCCACCTGGGGCTGGTCGCGGTGCCCCTCTCGCCCGGGACCACGCGGGTGGCCTGCTCCTTCCGGCCGCCGGGGCTGGTCCCCGCGCTGTCGGTCGCGGCGGTGGCCCTCGTGCTCCTGCTGGTCACCGCCCGCAGGATCCGCGGCGGCCGCCGGCAGGCGTGACGGGGCCGGGCCGTACAGTCCGGCCCGTCCGTCAGCGGACCTGGCTCAGCCACTGCAGGGTGCGGCGGACCTCGGCCGGGAAGGGATGCGCCGGGCCGTGCAGCCGTTCCGCGTCGAACAGCAGGCGGGCCAGGGTCTCGTGGGCCGCCTGCCGGTCGCCGAGCGAGAGCAGCAGGTGGGCGATCCGGCGGCGGACCTCCAGCGGCAGGCCCGGGTCCGGGTTGGCGTAGTGGTTCTCGAAGAACGGGAGCAGCGAGCGGTACTCCGCCAGGGCGGCGGCCGGCTCGCCGAGTTGCTCCAGGCACTGCGCCGAGTCGTAGCGGAAGCGCAGGGACTGGGGGTCCCCGGCCGGGAACTCGTCGGCGAGGCGGCGCAGTTCCGGCAGGGCGCGGCGGTACTGGCCGTCGTCCATGAGCGTGGCGGCGTACTGCTTGCGCAGGGAGCGGACCACCGGCGAGTGCTCCCCGTGCTCGGCGGCCGCCGCCGGGAGGATCCCGCCGAGGATGTCCACGGCCTGGGTGAGCCGCCCCTGGTCCAGGAGCTTGCGGGCCTCGTCCACGGCGCCGGGGACGTCCGGCTTCGGCGGCGCCTGCGCCGGCACGGGGGTCCGCGTCGGCGTCGAGGCGGGAGTGCCCGTCGGCGTGGCCATCCCCGTCGGCGGGGTGCTCGGCCGCGGCGGGATCGCCGTGGCCCGGTCCGGCCAGGGGGCCTGGGGCCGCAGGAAGGGCCGGGTCGGGTCGAGCGCGCTCACCGCGGCGCGGCCGTCGCGGGCGGGCAGCAGCGGGGCGAGCGCCTCGTAGACCTCCTGCGCGGAGGAGGGCCGGTCCTGCGGGTCCTTGGCGAGCAGGCGCATCAGCAGCGCCTCCAGCTCGGCCGGGATCTCCGGGCGCTGTCCGCGGAGCGGCAGCGGGGCCTCGTACAGGTGGCGGTGGAGCACGCCCAGGGCGGTGGATCCCGCGAAAGGGACGTTGCCGCTGAGCAGTTCGTAGAGCAGCACGCCGAGCGCGTACAGGTCGGTGTACGGGCCCACCGCGCCGCTTATCGCCTGCTCGGGCGCCATGTACGCGGGGCTGCCGATCGGCGTTCCGGTGCTGGTGAGGCGGGTGGTGTCGGTGTCCATCACCGAGGCCACACCGAGGTCGAGCACGAGCACGGTGCCGTCCGGGCGGACCATCACATTGCGCGGTTTCAGGTCGCGGTGGACGATCGGCACCGCGTGCACGGCGGACAGCACCGAGCACAGCTGCGCGACGACCGCGACCGCCCACTGCCACGGGTAGGGGCTGTGGGCGGCGAGGTGGTCGGCGAGGTCGGAGCCCTCGACGTAACCCATGACGAGGAACAGCTCGTCGCCGTCGCTGCCCGCGTCGTGCACGGTGACCAGGCCCGGGTGGTCCACCTGCGCGGTGACCCGGCATTCGCGCACGAAGCGGCGGCGCAGCTCCTCGGCGACCGTGCCGGGGCCGGCGACCTTGTCGGGGCGCAGCAGTTTGACGGCGACCCGCCGGTCCAGGCGCTGGTCGTACGCCGTCCAGACCTGGCCCATGCCGCCCTGTCCGAGGATGCTCGCCAGCCGGTAGCGGTCTCCGATGAGGCGGTCGGTCACTGCTGCGGGTCCCGGAAGGGCGTCTGGTTCGGGTCCTGGTGGGAACTGCCCGGCGGCGGGGTCTGCTTGCGCAGCAGCTCACTGAGCTCGTCGAGTTCGGCGCGGACCTGCCCGAGGCGCGGCGGCGGGGTCGGCTGCGGCGGCACCTGCGGAACGGCCGGCGTCCGGCCGGAGATCTGGGTGGGGGCCGTGGCCTGCGGGTAGCCGTAGGCGGGCCCGGAGGACTGCGGGTGGGTGTACGGAGCGGACTGCCCCGGGTACCACTGCGCGGTCGGCGCCGTCCGCAGGGCCTCGTGGTGCTTGATGTCGGCGACGAGGAAGTACACGCAGATCGCGAATCCGGTGAAGATCGATCCGCCGGCCCCCAGGTTGCCCTGCCAGCCGTTGACGTCGGGCGTGGGGTCGATCTGGATGAGCGTCATCCACACGACGGCGAGCACGCCGCTGGCCACCATCAGCGTCCAGTCACGGGACTTACGGGTGACCAGGGCGAGGCGCAGCATCGCCCCCCAGGCGAGGAAGCCGCAGCTGAGGATCGGCAGCAGCATGAACACCACGCGCAATGCCACCACACCCCCGGAATTGGACTGGGGGCCGTGCTGCGGCGGAAGGCCGGGGCCGTGCATCGCTGCTCCTGACGGGCCGTGCGGAAGAAGTTTCGGGTCTGAGGGTATACAGCGTTCCCGGCCATGGGTGAGGGGATGCACGCAACCGTTGCAGGGTCGCAGCACGGCTGTCGGCCGGGTCGGGGCGCGGTGGGGCCGGGGGGAGCGGGGGGCGGTTGCGGCGTCGGCTGCGATCCATCTATTCGGAATCTGATCTTCCGGTTCTCCTTTAGGCTTCTTTTACTCCCCCTTTTCCCTGTCGCAGAGAGTCCCCATGCGTACCGCTCACCGCTCGACCGCCACCGCCGCCCTCACCTGCGCCGCCGCCCTCGGCCTCAGCGGGTGCTTCGCGTCCGGCCCGTTCGCGGACCTGTCCGGCTCCGAGGTGGCGGACCGGTCCGTGGAAGCCCTGCGCGGAGCCTCCTCGCTCACCGTCAGCGGCAAGCTGTGGGAGGAGGGCAAGCCGCTGCAGCTGAACATGGCGGTGAGCAGGACAGGCGACTGCAGGGGCACGGTCGCCGGCCGGGAAGGCTCCTTCGAGCTGATCCGCAACTCCGCGTTCGTGTTCATCAAGGCCGACGAGTCCTTCTACCGCTCCCAGACGAAGGACCTGCCCGAGGAGCAGGCGGACGAGGCGGTCGCGCGGATGGCGGGCCACTGGCTGAAGTCGAAGGCCTCGGGCGAGGACGCGAAGGAACTGTCCGCCCTGTGCGACATGAACGAGCTGCTCGAGGAGTTCGAGGAGAACAGGGGCGCGGAGAAGGGCGAGGTCACCGCGGTCGACGGCGAGAAGGCCCTCACCCTGACCACGAAGACCGCCGAGGGCACCGAGACCCTGCTGGTCGCCACCGAGGGCGAGCCCTACCTGCTCAGGGCGACCGTCACCGGCAAGGAGCCGGGTGAGGTCAGCTTCACCGGCATCGACGAGCCGGTCCGCGCCGAGGCCCCGGACGACAAGGACGTCATCGACGCGGACGCGCCGAACTGACGCACGGGTGCGCGAACGGCCGCGGCCGGGGACCGGAAAGGTCCCCGGCCGCGGCCGTTCGCACGGTGGCCGAAGCCGCAGCCGCTACGAGCCGAGGATGGTGGTGAGGAACTCCCCGGTCCAGGCGAGCAGTTCCCGCCCGACCACCGGCTTGCCGCCGATCTTGCCCGCCTTCGGGCGCGGGATCAGCACCTGCGAGGTGGCCGGCTTGAGCACCGACCCCGGGTAGAGCCGCTTGAGCCGCAGCTCCTGCGACTCGCGCAGCTCCACCGGCCCGAACCGGACGTTGTTGCCCTGCAGGGTGATGTCGGCGACCCCGCAGGCCCGCGCGAGCATCCGCAGCCCGGCCACCAGCAGCAGGTTCTCCACCGGCTCCGGCAGCTTGCCGTAGCGGTCGGTGAGCTCCTCCCGCACGGCCTTGATGTCGGCCTCGGAGTTGGCGGAGGCGATGGACCGGTACGCCTGCAGGCGCAGCCGCTCGCCGGGCGCGTAGTCGTGCGGGACGTGCGCGTCGACCGGAAGCTCGATCTTGACCTCCAGCGGCGGCTCCTCCTCCACCCCGCCCTCGACCGCGGCCCGGTAGTCGGCCACCGCCTCGCCGACCATGCGGATGTAGAGGTCGAAGCCGACGCCCGCGATGTGACCGGACTGCTCGCCGCCGAGCAGATTGCCCGCGCCGCGGATCTCCAGGTCCTTCATCGCCACGTACATGCCCGCGCCCATCTCGGTGTGCTGGGCGATCGTCGCGAGCCGCTCGTGCGCGGTCTCGGTCAGCGGCTTCTCCGGCGGGTACAGGAAGTACGCGTACCCGCGCTCGCGGCCACGGCCGACCCGGCCGCGCAGCTGGTGCAGCTGGCTCAGGCCGAAGTTGTCGCCGCGCTCCACGATCAGGGTGTTGGCGTTGGAGATGTCGATGCCCGACTCGACGATCGTCGTCGACACCAGCACGTCGAACTTCTTCTCCCAGAAGTCGACGACGACCTGCTCCAGCGCCTGCTCCGACATCTGGCCGTGGGCCGTGGCGATCCGCGCCTCGGGCACGATCTCGCGCAGCCTGGCCGCCGCCCGGTCGATGGACTCGACCCGGTTGTGGATGTAGAAGCACTGGCCCTCGCGCAGCAGCTCGCGGCGGACGGCCGCGCCGATCTGCTTCTCCTCGTAGGGCCCGACGAAGGTGAGCACCGGGTGCCGCTCCTCCGGCGGGGTGGTGATCGTCGACATCTCGCGGATGCCGGTCACCGCCATCTCCAGGGTGCGCGGGATCGGGGTCGCGGACATGGTCAGCACGTCGACGTTGGCGCGGAGCTTCTTCAGCTGCTCCTTGTGCTCCACGCCGAACCGCTGCTCCTCG
Organism: Streptomyces sp. NPDC054932; assembly: GCF_053610205.1. NCBI lineage: Bacteria > Bacillati > Actinomycetota > Actinomycetes > Kitasatosporales > Streptomycetaceae > Streptomyces > Streptomyces sp. NPDC054932. The sequence continues at coordinate 9,003 of NZ_JBSGXU010000146.1, forward strand.
TCGACGATGACCAGGCCGAGGTCCTTGAACTTCGTCTCCTGCGAGAACAGCCGGTGCGTGCCGATGACCACGTCCACCGAGCCCTCCGCCAGACCCTCCAGGGTGGCCTTGGACTCGCTCTCGCTCTGGAAGCGCGAGAGCGCCTTCACCTTGACGGGGAACTGGCTGTAGCGCTCGGAGAAGGTGCCGAAGTGCTGCTGCACGAGGAGGGTCGTCGGGACGAGGACGGCGACCTGCTTCCCGTCCTGGACCGCCTTGAAGGCGGCTCTCACAGCGATCTCGGTCTTGCCGTAGCCGACGTCGCCGCAGATCAGCCGGTCCATCGGGACCGACTTCTCCATGTCCTCCTTGACCTCGGCGATGGTCGTGAGCTGGTCGGGCGTCTCCGCATACGGGAAGGCGTCCTCCAGCTCGCGCTGCCAGGGGGTGTCCGGGCCGAAGGTGTGGCCGGGTGCCGCCATGCGCGCGCTGTAGAGCTTGATGAGGTCGGCGGCGATCTCCTTGACCGCCTTCTTCGCGCGCGCCTTGGTCTTGGTCCAGTCGGCGCCGCCGAGCCGGTGCAGGGTCGGGGCCTCGCCGCCGACGTACTTGGTGACCTGCTCCAGCTGGTCGGTGGGGATGTACAGCCGGTCGCCGGGCTGCCCGCGCTTGGCCGGCGCGTACTCCACCAGCAGGTATTCGCGGGTGGCGCCCTGCACCGTCCGCTGGACCATCTCGACGTAGCGGCCCACGCCGTGCTGCTCGTGCACGATGTAGTCGCCGGCCTCCAGGGTCAGCGGGTCGATCGTCTTGCGGCGCCGGGTCGGCATCCGGCCGAGGTCCTTGGTGGCGGTGCGCTGGCCCGTCAGGTCGGTCTCGGTGAGGACGGCCAGGCGCAGCACCGGGTCGACGAAGCCGTTGTCGATCGAGCCGCAGGCCACGTGGACCAGGCTCGGCTCCAGGGCGCCCAGTTCCGGCTCCAGCCTGGCCGCGATGCCCTCGCCGCCGAGCACCTCGACCGTACGGGCGGCCGGGCCGTGGCCCTCGGTGAGGAAGACGGTGTGCCAGCCGTCGGCGATCCAGCCCTTGGTGTCGGCCAGCGCCCGGGCGGTGTCGCCGCGGTAGGCCTCCGGGGCGTGCATGCCGAGCTTGAGCGTGTCGCCGCCCACGGTCTCGTCGGCGGCGAAGGGCGACACCGACCACCACATCATGTCCAGCTCGCGGGCCCGGTCGCGGACGTCGGCGATGCCGCGGAGCGAGGCCGCGCCCACGTCGATGGGGGCCTCGCCGCCGCCCGCGGTGGCCGCCCAGGAGGCCATCAGGAACTCCTGGCTCGTCGCCACGAGGTCGGCGGCCCGGGTGCGGACCCGCTCCGGGTCGCAGACCACGGCCATCGACCCGGCGGGCAGGACGTCGATCAGCAGTTCCATCTCGTCGACGAGGACCGGGGCGAGGGACTCCATGCCCTCGACGGCGATCCCCTCGGCGATCTTGTGCAGCAGCTCGCCGAGCTCGGGGTGGGCCTCGGCGAGGGCCGCGGCCCGCTCCCGCACCTCGTCGGTCAGCAGCAGCTCGCGGCAGGGCGGGGCCCACAGCCCGTGCTCGGCGATCTCCAGGGAGCGCTGGTCGGCGACCTTGAAGTAGCGGATCTCCTCGACCTCGTCGCCCCAGAACTCGATGCGCAGCGGGTGTTCCTCGGTGGGCGGGAACACGTCGAGGATGCCGCCGCGCACGGCGAACTCCCCGCGCTTCTCGACGAGCTCCACCCGTGCGTACGCGGCGGCGGCCAGCGCCTCGGTGATCTCGCCGAGGTCCGCGCCGCCGCCCTGCCGCAGGCTGACCGGGACCAGCTCGCCGAGCCCCTTGACCTGCGGCTGGAGCACGGACCGGATGGGTGCGACGAGTACGCTCACCGGTCCCGCGGCCGGATCGTCCTTGCTCGGGTGCACCAGTCGGCGCAGTACGGCGAGCCGGCGGCCCATGGTGTCGCTGCGCGGGCTGAGCCGCTCGTGCGGCAGCGTCTCCCAGGACGGGTAGTCCACCACTTCGTCGGGCGGCAGCAGCGAGCGCAGCGCGGCGGCCAGGTCCTCGGCCTCGCGCCCGGTGGCGGTGACGGCCAGCACGGTCCGCCCCGTGCGGCGGGCCAGCGCGGCGATCGCGAAGGGCCGCGCGGCGGCGGGGCCGACCAGGTCCACGTGCATGCGCTTGCCGTCCCCGGCCGCGGTGACCGCCTCGGTGAGGGCGGCGTCACGGGTGACGGCGTCGAGCAGTCCGTGCAGGCTCATGAAGAGGCTTTCCGTCCGGTGAAGGTCTGGGGGTGCGAAGGTCTGGAACTGCGGAGCGGGCAACGCGAAGGACCCGACACGTCGCACGGGCCGGGGGTTCCCACCCTACGACGACGCCCCCCGCGCCGCTTTACGATGTTGTTGTTCTGACTGTCCGAGCTCGCCGCGTCTCTTCCGCCGGGGAGACGACTACCGGCCGAGGAGCACGAGTACGTGACGAGCGACGCCATAGCCCGCCAGGCGCCGGTGGCACCGGCACCCGCGGAAGCGGGCCGGACCCGGTGGGCGGGGCCGTGGCTGGTGGCCGCCGGCCTGTTCCTCGTCCACCTCGTCCTGTCCGTCGGCCGTTTCCGGCGGATGGACTGGGCCTCCTGGGACCTGGGGATCTTCGAGCAGGCGATCCGCGCGTACGCGCACCTGCAGGAGCCCGTCGTCGATCTGAAGGGGCCCGGGGCCAACATCCTCGGCGACCACTTCAGCCCGATCATCGCGCTCGTCGCCCCCGTCTACCGGGTCTTCCCCGGGCCCGTCACCCTGCTGGTCGTACAGGCCGCACTGTTCGCGGTCTCCGCCGTGCCCGTCACCCGGGCGGCCGTGCGGCTCCTCGGCCAGGCCCGCGGGATCGCCGTCGGCATCGCCTACGGGCTGTCCTGGGGCATCCAGCGGGCCGTGGAGTTCGACTTCCACGAGATCGCCTTCGCCGTGCCGCTGCTGGCCTTCTCCCTGGAGGCGGTCCTGGCCCGGCGCTGGCGGGCCGCCCTGCTGTGGGGGCTGCCGCTGGTCCTCGTCAAGGAGGACCTCGGCTTCACGCTCGCCGCCCTGGCGGTGGTGGTCGCCTGGCGGGCCCGGACCACCGACCGGCGGATCGCCGTGACCGCGCTCGCCCTGGCCGGCGCGGCCTGCGTCTTCGCCGCCTTGGTGTTCACGGTCTTCATACCGGCCTTCGCCACCGCGGGCTACGGCTACTGGGACAAGATCGACGGCGCCGGTCCGCTCGGCGGGCTCGGCACCAAGCTCACCACCCTGGCGTGGGTACTGCTCCCCACCTCCGGGCTGCTCGCGCTGCGCTCGCCGCTGCTCCTGGTCGCCGCGCCCACCCTCGGCTGGCGGTTCCTGTCCGGCGACGACCACTACTGGTCCACCGACTGGCACTACAGCGCCGTCCTGATGCCCGTCGTGGCCCTCGCGCTCGTCGACGCCATCGACACCCTGCGGCGCAGCGAGCGGCCCCGGCTGCGCTCGTACGCCCTGCAGATGCCGGCCGCCGTGCTCGCCGCCGCGCTGGCCCTGAGCGCGACCGCGATGCCGACGGCCAAGCTGATCGAGGCCCGTACGTACGAGAAGCCCGAGCGCGTCCGCGCGATCGAGCGGCTCCTGGACCGGATCCCCGACGGGGCGACCGTGGAGGCCGACACCACCCCGCTCACCCGGCTGACCTCCCGCTGCCGCGTGCTGTGGATCGGCGGCAGCAAGGGCGTGGTCCCCGACTGGATCACGATCGACAACTCCTCGAAGTGGGCCGGCGAGGACCCGACCGGCTACGCCCGCCAGCTCCACCCCGACGAGCAGTTCACCCTGGTGGGTGAGGCGCACGGCATCGTCCTGATGCAGCGGGGGTGAACCGGCGGGCGGTGGACCGGTGGCCGGTGGAGCGGCGGAGCGGTGGCCGGTGGAGCGGCGGACCGCCCCCGGACACGACGCCGGTCCGGAACCGTGAGGTCCCGGACCGGCATCTCCCCCGACCGAACGTGAGCGGTTACTCGCTCGCGATCGCGTTCAGAACGTTCATCCGCCCTGCCCGGAAGGCCGGGACCAGTGCGGCGAACAGGCCCACGAAGGCCGAGGCGGCGAACACCCCGAGGATCGTCGGCCACGGGATCTCCAGCACCTTCAGGCCCTGGAGCGCCAGCAGCTGCTGCGCGCCGATGCCCCAGCCCATGCCCAGCCCGAGGCCGAGCAGGGCGCCGAAGAGGGCGATGACCACCGACTCCAGGCGGATCATGCGGCGCAGCTGGCGGCGGGAGAGGCCGATGGCGCGCATCAGGCCGATCTCGCGGGTCCGCTCGACCACCGACAGGGCCAGGGTGTTCACCACGCCCAGGACCGCGACGATGATCGCGAGGCCGAGGAGCCCGTAGACCATGTTCAGGAGCTGGCCGACCTGGTCCTTCAGGGCCTGCTTGTAGTCGGTCTGGTTGCGCACCACGTACTGCGGGTACTGCGCCATCGCCGTCTTCACCGACTGGTACACGGCCGCCTCGGACTGCCCGTCCTGCGCGGTGGCCAGCAGCATGAAGGGCAGCGGCATCCTGTCGGCGGGGACGTTCGCCCGCGCGGTCTCGGTGCTGATGTACTTCATGCCCTTGTCGAGGTTGCCGTCGTCGCTGGTGATCGCGGCGACCTTCAGCTTGACGGTGCTGCCGCCGGTGAAGGCGACCGTCAGCTCGTCGCCGACCTTGACGCCGTGCTGGGTGGCATAGGCGGAGCCGACCGACATGGAGCCGCTGCCGTACGCCGCGGCGTGCTCGCCGGCGACCATCTTGCGCCGGATGTCCTTGGCGTACGTCGGGTCGGTCGCGCCGAGGCCCGTTTCCTCGGTGGTGCCGTCGGGAGCAGTCAGCTTGACCGGGACCTGGCGGTAGGCGGTGATGTGGTCGAGGCCCCGGGTGGCGTGCAGTGCCTGCTCGGCCTGCGGCAGGACGGGCTGGCCGGTCTCGGAGCTGACGATGTAGTCCGCGCCGACCGACTTGTCGAGCTCCTCCGTCGCGGAGGCCACCATCGAGGAGCCGACCACCGACAGACAGGCGACCAGGGCGAGGCCGATCATCAGCGCGGCGGCGGTGGCGCCGGTGCGGCGCGGGTTGCGCAGGGCGTTGCGCTCGGCGAGGCGGCCCACGGACCCGAAGGGCCGCAGCACCACGCCGGCGAGCACCCGCACCACACCCGCGGCGAGCAGCGGGCCGATCACGATGAAGCCGATGAGGGTGAAGACGACCCCGAGGCCCAGCCAGAGCGATCCGGGCCCGGCCTTCTCGGCGGCCGCGGCGAGGAAGAGGCCCGCGCCGCCGATGCCGGTGAGGACCAGGCCGAGGACGGCGCGGAGGACGCCGGCCTTCTTGTCGCCCGGGGTGCCGGACTCGCGCAGCGCGGCCATCGGAGAGACCTTGCCGGCCCGGCGGGCCGGGATGAAGGCGGAGATGACGGTGACCTTGATGCCGAGGAAGAGCCCGATGGCCGGGGTGGTCCAGGCGATCGTCAGGTCGTCGGTGGACAGGTGCATGCCCATGGAGCCCATGAGCTCCATCAGGCCGATCGCCAGGCCCACACCGGCGCCGACGCCCAGGACCGAGCCGACGATCCCGAGCAGGAATGCCTCCAGGACCACGGACTTCAGCACCTGACCGCTGTCCGCGCCGATGGCGCGCATCAGGCCGATCTCGCGGGTGCGCTGGGCCACCAGCATCGAGAAGGTGTTGAAGATCAGGAAGATGCCGACGAGGAAGGCGATCCCGGCGAAGCCGAGCATCACGTACTTCATGACGTCGAGGAAGGAGCCGACGTCCTTGCGGTTGGCGTCCGCGGCCTCCTTGGCGGTCTGCAGCTTGTACGTGTCCGCGCCGACGGCCTGCGCGACGTTCTGCTTGAGCTGCTCGTCGCTCACCCCGTCCTTGGCGGTGACGTTGACGTGCGTGAAGGCGCCGGGGGAGCCGAGCAGCGACTGCTGTGCGGTGGCCGTGTCGAAGTAGACGATGGCCGCGCCCGGGTTGGTCACGGTGAAGGCGGCGATACCGGTGATCCTGGCGCGGATGTCGCCGGTGACGGCGATGGTGCGCAGCTCGTCACCAAGCCTGAGGTGGTGCTTCTCGGCGGTGTCGGCGTCGACCATCACCTCGGTCGGGCCGCGCGGCGCGTTGCCCGAGGTGATCTTCATGGACTTGAGCTCGTTGTCGTTCCAGTTGCCCGCGATGGTCGGGGCGCCGGTGGTCGAGCCCATGTTCTCGTTCTTGGAGTTGACCACCGTGACGGACATCGACACGACGCCGCCCTCGGCGCTCTTGACGCCCTCGGCCTTGCGGACCTGCTCGACGGCCTCGCCCGACAGCGTCTCGGGCCGGCCGCGGTCCGGGGTCTCCTCCCCCTCCTTGACCTCCTTCGGGCTGACGGTCACATCGGAGTTGGTGACGGCGAACAGCTTGTCGAAGGTGGTGTTCATGGTGTCGGTGAACACCAGGGTGCCGCAGACGAAGGCGACGGAGAGCATGACCGCGACGGCGGAGAGCGCCATCCGCCCCTTGTGGGCGACGAAGTTGCGCCGCGAGGTCTTCAGGACGGTGTTGCTCATGAGGTCCGCCCGCGCGCGTCGAAGTCCTTCATGCGGTCCAGGACCTGGTCGGCGGTGGGCCCGTACATCTCGTCGACGATCCGGCCGTCGGCCAGGAAGATGACGCGGTCCGCGTAGGAGGCGGCCACCGGGTCGTGCGTGACCATGACAATCGTCTGGCCGAGCTCGTCCACCGAGCGGCGCAGGAAGCCGAGGACCTCGGCGCCCGCCCTGGAGTCCAGGTTTCCGGTCGGCTCGTCCCCGAAGATGATCTGCGGGCGGGCGGCGAGGGCGCGGGCGACCGCCACGCGCTGCTGCTGGCCGCCGGAGAGCTCGGTCGGGCGGTGCTTGAGGCGGCCCGCGAGGCCCACGGTCTCCACGACCCGGTTCAGCCACTCCGCGTCGGGCTTGCGGCCCGCGATGTCCATGGGGAGCGTGATGTTCTCCAGGGCGTTGAGCGTGGGCAGCAGGTTGAACGCCTGGAAGATGAAGCCGATCCGGTCCCGGCGCAGCTGCGTGAGCTTCTTGTCCTTCAGCCCGGTGATCTCGGTGTCGTCCAGGTGGATCTGCCCGCTGGTCACCGTGTCGAGACCGGCGAGGCAGTGCATCAGCGTGGACTTGCCGGAGCCGGAGGGACCCATGATCGCCGTGAACTGGCCGCTCATGATGTCCACGTCCACGTCGTCGAGGGCGACGACGCGCGTCTCCCCGGAGCCGTACGCCTTGACGACGTTCCGCGCCCGGGCCGCGACGGCTGCATGCCCTCCAGTACCCCCGTGCCTGGTTTCGGTCATAGCCGTTGTCACGGTCTTTCTCCCTCTTCGAATGCGTGCGTCCGCGTGCGCTGCCTGCGCCTGCGTCGGTGTGCGCCTGTGTGCGCGTGAGCGCTGCGTCGCCGTCATGAAGTCTCCGCCGGGCGGAAGCACGGCGCGCTGGTGCCCATCGCCGTATCCGCCCGGGGGTTAACCCCACCCCCCGGCCCCTGGTGCGTAGGTTCCAGTCAAGGAGACGTCCGGCCTGCCCACGTCCTCCGCCGGGAGGAATGACCCCTGGCCCGTTGTACGGAGGGACCCCTAGGGGATCTGCACCCTTCGGCGTACCGGCCCTGGGGGATACCGCCCGGCACGTGGCGGTGAGATGGTGTTCCCCGCAGTTACGTGCAGGGGGAAGGAATCTGGGTGGCAGCGGCGGAAGGCACGGGCGCGAGCCCGGACGGCATACCCGCGGGGCGCCCGGACGATGCTCCCGGGGCAGGTGTTTCGGCCAGGAACGCCACCGGCGGCGCCCCCTCGCACAACCCGGCCGCCCGGCCTCCGGCGCCCGTGGTCGCCTCCCTGATGCTCGGCATGGCCCTCGTCGCCCTGGAAAGCACCATCGTGGCCACCGCCGTCCCCCAGATCGTGGGCGACCTCGGCGGCTTCTCCGTCTTCGCCTGGCTCTTCTCCGGCTACCTGCTCGCGGTGACCGTCACCCTGCCCGTCTACGGCAAGCTGTCCGACACCTTCGGCCGCAAGCCCGTCCTGCTCTTCGGCATCTGCCTCTTCCTCGCCGGCTCGCTGCTGTGCGCCTCCGCCTGGAACATGGCCGCCCTCATCGCCTTCCGCATCGTGCAGGGCCTGGGCGGCGGCGCCCTCCAGGGCACGATCCAGACCCTGGCCGCCGACCTGTACCCGCTGGCGCAGCGGCCGCGGATCCAGGCCCGGATGTCCAGCGTCTGGGCCACCTCGGCCGTGGCCGGCCCCGCACTCGGCGGGCTGCTCGCCTCCTACGCGCACTGGCGCTGGATCTTCCTGATCAACCTGCCGCTGGCCGGGCTCGCCCTGTGGATGATCGCCCGTCACCTGACCGAGCCCGTCCGGTCTCCCGGCCGCCGGGGACCGGTCGACTGGGCGGGGGCCCTGGGCGTCTTCGCCTGCGGCGGCCTGCTGCTCTTCGCGCTCGTCCAGGGCGGGGTCGCCTGGCCCTGGCTGTCCGCCCCCTCGCTCGGGCTGCTGGGGGCGAGCGCGGTACTGGCCCTGGTCGTGGTCCGGGTGGAACGCCGGGCGGAGGAACCGATCCTGCCCGGCTGGGTGTGGCGTCGGCGCACCATCGCCGCCGTCAACCTGGCCATGGCGGCGCTCGGCCTGCTGATGGTCGCCCCCATGGTGTTCATGCCGACCTACGCGCAGTCCGTGCTCGGCCTCGGCCCCGTCGGCGCGGGCCTGGTGATGTCGGTGATGACCCTGAGCTGGCCCGTCACCGCCGCCTGCAGCCAGCACGTCTACCGGCGCATCGGCTTCCGGAACACCGCCGCCGTCGGGATCGCGCTGGCCGCGGTGATCCTCTACTCCTTCACCCTGCTGCCCCAGCCCGCCCGGCCCTGGCAGCCCGCACTGATCATGCTGCTGCTGGGCGGCGCCCTCGGCCTCTTCCAGCTCCCGCTGATCGTCGGGGTCCAGTCCACCGTGGGCTGGGCCGAGCGCGGGACCACGACGGCCTCCGTGCTGTTCTGCCGGCAGGTCGGCCAGAGCGTGGGCGCCGCCCTGCTCGCCGCCGTCGCCAACGCCACCATCGCCGCCCGCCTGGCGGACGCCCCCGTACCCGGCCTCCCGGCGCACCTGGACGACGTGGCGAAGGCGCTGGACGCGCCGGAGCTGCTCCCCGGCGCCGCCGCCGACCATCTGCGCGCGGCGGTGTCCGCCGCCGTGGAGCACATCTTCCTCGGGGCGGCGGCGGCCGCCGTGGCCGCGCTGGCGGTTCTGCTGCTGGTGGCGCCGCGCAGGTTCCCCGTACTGCCGCAGCGGCCGGAAACGCCCGGAGAATAGCGGGCCACGGAAAGTCGCCTTGTCATGACCGGGCCAGTAAGTAACGCTCGTGCCAGGACCGTTTCCGGGGGGACGACATGGCATCCACACTCTGCGCACTCGCATTACTGGCCGCACTGGCCGGCCCGATCTGCCTGCGGCTGCGCCGCCACCCGGGCTTCATCACCGGCCGCGACGGCCGCCTGTCCACCTCGACGGCCCTCGCCCTCGCCTGGACGGTGATCCTGCTCTGGCTGCTGCTGGCGATCCTCGGCCACGGGCTCACCGCGGGCGGCGGGGTCGCGTACTTCCGGGGCGCCGACGGCCCGCTGTCCACCCTGACGACGGTCTACCTGCCCCTGCTCGGCGGCCCGTACCTGGCACTGATCGCGGCCAAGACGGTCGTCGGCCTGCGCGTGGAGCACGGCAACCTGGCCAAGCCCGCCGCGAGGCCGACGCCGTCGGGCCGCCGGCCGCTGCGGGAGCTGATCGCGAACGACAGCGGGCGCACCGACCTGGTGGACCTCCAGTACGTCGCGCTCAGCGCGGTCACCATGCTCTACGTGGTGCTGTTCTTCCTCGCGGACGTCGGCGCCGGACTCCCGCGCCTGCCCGCCGAGATGTGGGCCCTGACGGGCGCCCCGGCCGGCGCGTACCTGGTGAACAAAATGGCCGTCCGGGCCAACCCGGTGATCACGCACGTGGCGCTGGAGGGCGACCGGCTGACGGTCGAGGGCGGCGGCTTCACCCAGGACCCGGCGGGCCCCCCGACCCTCCTGACCGTCGACGACACCCCCCTCCCGGCCCTGGCCGACCCCCTGACGGGCGCCCTGACCGCCACGCTCACGGCCCCGGCGGCGCCCCCGTTCACGGTGGTCGTCACGGCCCGGGGCCTGCGCAGCGACCCCTACCGCTACGCGCCCCCGGTGAAGCCGGCCGTTCCGGCCCAGCAGCAGCCGGGAGGCTGACCGCGCGGCCGGGCCGCCCTACCCGGCCGTGTCGGCCCTGTGGCGGGCGTAATAGCGGGCCACCCGGGCGCGGTTGCCGCAGACCGACGCCACGCACCAGCGGCGCCGGGGGTGCGCCGGCAGGAAGAGCAGCACGCAGTCGTGGGCCTCGCACTCGCGCACCTGCGGCACCCGGGGGTCCGTCAGGAGCTCCGCGGCCGCCTCGGCCAGCTCCGCCGCGAGCCGCCGGGCCGGGTCGGCCGACCGGTGCGCATCGGCGACCGTCCCGCCCTCCTCGGTCCAGGACAGCACGCGGTGCGACGGCGCCGCGGCCAGGAACCCGTTCAGCGCGCGCAGCGACCCGGCCGGAGGCCGCTCACCGCGCCGCACGGCTTCGACCGCCGGGCGCGCGGCCTCCCGTACGGCCACCACGGCGGCCACCTCGGCCGCGCCCACCGCGCCGAGCGGGGTCAGCCGCCCGGCCTGCACGGCCAGCCAGTCCGCGAGCCCGGCCGCGTCGGCGACGAGGTCGCCCGCGGCGGACTCGGTGTTGAGGAGGTCCAGCGCGAGGGGCTCACCGGTGAGCGGAAAGGTCACTGTCACCCGGCTAATGCTACTGCAGTCCCTTGACCCATTAGCGATCACCGGCAAGACTAATGGAACCAAGGGCCCAGGAGGCATGTGATGACCGCTCGCCGCACCATCCCCACCGTCCGGCACCGCACGGTCGACGTGGACGGAGTGCGCGTCGCCTACCGCGAGAGCGGCCCAGCCGACGGACCCGTCCTGCTGCTCCTGCACGGATTCCCCACCGCCTCGCACCAGTTCGCCCGCCTGATGGACGCCCTCGGCGACACCCCGTACCGCCTGATCGCCCCAGACCACCCCGGCTTCGGCCGCACCGAAGCCCCGGCCGGATTCACGTACACCTTCGACCGGCTCGCCGACATCCTGGAGGGCTTCACCGACGCCCTCGGACTGGACCGCTTCGTCCTGTACGTCTTCGACTTCGGCGCCCCGATCGGACTGCGGCTCGCCGCGCGCCGCCCGGAGCGCGTGACCGGCCTGATCGTCCAGAACGGCAACGCCTACGAGGAGGGCCTCTCGGACGCGGCCCGCGAGTTCGCCGGGCTCCGGCGCGAGGTCCCCGGCAACGAGGAGCGCGTCCGCGGGCTCTTCACGCCGGAGGGCACCCGCTTCCAGTACGAGACCGGCGTCGCCGACACCGGCCTGCTCTCCCCCGACAGCTGGACCCTCGACGTGCGCCACCTCGGCCTGCCGGGCCGCGCCGACGCCCAGGCCGACCTCGCCTTCGACTACGCCTCGAACTTCGCTCACTACCCCGCCTGGCAGGCATGGCTGCGCGCCGCCCGGATCCCGGTCCTGGTCGTCTGGGGCGCGGGCGACCCCTTCTTCACCCCGGCGGGCGCCAAGGCATACCTCCGCGACGCCCCGCACGCGGACGTCCACGTCTTCGAGGGCGCGGGCCACTTCGCCCTGGAGACCCATCTCCCCCGGATCGCCCCGCTGATCGAGGACTTCCTCAATACCGCTCCGGGGGCCTGACGAGGGCGTCCGCCGACCACCGGCCCGGCGCCGGGCCCGGCCGGGCTGCCGGCCGGGGAGGGCGGGGCCGTCCCGCCGGGGGGGGCCGGGCCGGCCCCCCCCCCCCCGCGC
>NZ_JBSGXU010000147.1:0-20964 GCF_053610205.1 Streptomyces sp. NPDC054932
GGATGAACCCGCGGGGCGCGCCTTCGCCATCAGGGGCCGGCCGGGCTCAGTGCTCGTCGGCCAGGATCAGGTAGAGCTTCTTGCGGGCGTCGTTGATGACCCCGAGGGCCTTCTCCCGCTGCTCGGGCGAGCCGGTCTTGAAGACCTGCCCGAAGGCCTCCATCAGGCCGACGCCGGCCGTCCGGACCTCCTGCATCGCCTCGAAGTCGAAGCCGCGTCCGGCATCCGCCCAGGGGGCGTCCGGACCCGACTCGGCCTCCGTGCGGCCCGCGTCGGTGAGCGTGAACAGCTTCTTGCCGCCCTCGCTCGCGCTGGTGATGAGCCCCTCGTCCTCGAGCAGCTGCAGGGTCGGGTAGACCGACCCCGGGCTGGGCTTCCATGCCCCGCCGCTGCGCTCGCCGATCTCCTGGATCATCTCGTAGCCGTGCATCGGCCGGTCGGCGAGCAGCGCCAGGATCGAGGCGCGCACATCCCCGCGCCGCGCCCGGCCCCGCGGTCCCCCGCGCCCGCCGCGCCCGCCGAAGGGGCCGGCACCGAAGGGCGGCCCGAACGGGCCGAAGGCGGCGCGCCGCCCCTCGAACCCCTCCCGACGATCGGGTCCGCAGTGATCGTGGCCCCGTCCGTGGTCACGACCGTGCTGCCCGTGCTGTCCGCGTGAACGCATGACTGCGCTCCTTTCGTCACGTTGTCGTTCCTTCATCGGTTGTCCGATGACTCCACTATCGGCGACGTCTCGCGACCTGTCAACGATATATCGGAACATGTCATCGACAGTCGCACCCACTCGCCACGTGTCCTGTCTCCCGGGGGACGGTGCGTGGTGGCGTGGCGCATCCTTGGGCCATCGGCATCGTGGGGGTTGGGGGCGGTGTGGGCAGTGGCAGGCGTGCGTGCCGCGGGGCGAACCGGCACCGGGTGTGGTTCCGGGAGGAGGCTTCGGTTCTTCGGGGCCGGGCGCGGTTGAGGGCCGATGCGATCGTGGCCCCGCGGCTGCTTGGCCGGTCCTGCAGAGGTCCCACGAGAACGGGCGCGTCTCCTGCCCGGGCCGGGCGGTCCGGGCACCCCCGACCGGGCCAGTCATCCCGGATTGGCCTTTGTCGATGATCAAGAATCCGCCCTACCTTCGGGGCATGCGCATCCGAATCGTCGACGCCTTCACCGACCGCCCGTTCCACGGGAACCCCGCCGGAGTCCTGATCCTCGACAGCGCGTTCCCCCCGGACGCGTGGCTCCAGCAGGTCGCCTGCGAGATGAACCTCTCCGAGACCGCCTTCGCCCACCCCCTGCCGGCCGGCGGGGACGCCGACTGGGCGCTGCGCTGGTTCACCCCGGCCGCCGAGGTCGACATGTGCGGCCACGCCACCCTGGCCACCGCGCACGTACTGGCCACCAGCGGGCTCGCCACGGGACTGATCCGCTTCTCCGCGCGCTGCGGCATCCTCACGGCCGAGGCGGCCGAGGACGGCACGATCACCATGGACTTCCCGACGTCCTCGCTGACCCCGGTGGCGGCGCCGGCCGCCGTGGGCCACGCGCTCGGCGGACCGCCGATCCTCTCCGTGCACGACACGGCCGACCACATCGGCGACCTCGTCGTCGAGCTCGCCGACGAGAAGACCGTCCGCGAGCTGGAGCCGGACCACGCCGCCCTGCGCGCCTTCGCCAGGCGGGGAGTGATCGTCACCGCGCCCGCCGAGGATCCCTCACTCGGCTACGACTTCGTCTCCCGCGGCTTCTTCCCCGCCTTCGGCATCGACGAGGATCCGGTCACCGGCAGCGCCCACACCGCGCTCGCCCCGTTCTGGGCGGAGCGTCTGGGCCGCACCGAGCTGACCGGCCTCCAGGGCGGTGCGCGCCGGGGGCTCGTACGGGTGACCCTGACCGGCGAGCGCACCCTGCTGACCGGCCGGGCCGTCACGGTCGTCGACGGCGAGCTCCTCGCGTCCCCGCCCGCGGCGCCCGGGGCCGGGCGGGCAGGATGACCACGGGGGCGCGGACGCGGGCACCGGCCCGGCCCGGTCAGCCCGCGGCCCCGCCCCCGTCGCCCTTCGCGTCCCCCTTCGTGTCCCCCTTCGAGCGGGCCCTCGCCTCCGCCTTCGCGCGTGCGGCAGTCCGCCGCTTCTCCTCCTGCGCCGCCCAGGCGGCCGAGTCGATCCGCTTGCTGTAGACCTGCTCCGGCTCCGCCGCGCCCAAGTGCACCGTCCATGCCCACAGCCCGGCCGACACGGCGAACAAGACGCCCGCCAGCGCCAGATAGGAGGCGATTTCCTCGGACTCGGAGGCGCCCTCCTCGTGCATGAAGCCGGGTACGCCGGCGATGGCCGCGTTCACCCACCACGCGAGCGCCCCGTTGAACAGGACGAGGGAGATCCAGTAGGCGACCCGCATGCTCCTCGCCGGGCCGCTCAGGTGCCCCAGCAGCAGGAGGCGCCGCAGCGAGACCGGCCCCGTGCGGTGGCGGCCGCCCGTCTCCGCCTTGGCTCGGCGCACCGACGCGTAGCACTCGTCCAGCCAGCGCCCCGGCTCCGGGTCCGGCGCCGGGGAATCGGTCGGCGCCAGCTGTTTGGCCTGGATCCAGCCGGTGAGGAACTGGACCTCCAGCTGGGCCTTCTCCAGGCGCCTGCGGTAGTGGTGGTCGGTGCTGCTCGCCTCGCGGCGGTCCCTGATGAGGAGGCTGATCCCGCCCACCAGGCCGGTGACCACGGGCACGAAGAACGGCGCGAACGGCACCAGGGAGTCCAGAACAGCCACCGCGCGCGCCTCCTCACTCCCCTCCAGCGTCGCACTGCACCGGCGTCCGCCACCCGTCGGCAGGGCCGATCGGGTGGGGCCGCCGCCGCGTCACGGGGTCGGCAGCCAGCCCACCTTGCCCGCGAGCAGGGCGTACCCGGCGAAGGCGACGATGTCGAGCAGCGCGTGCGCGACGACGAGCGGTCCCACGCGGCCCCAGCGCCGGTAGGCGAGGACGAAGACCACGCCCATCACCATGTTCCCGATGAAGCCGCCGATGCCCTGGTAGAGGTGGTAGGAGCCGCGCAGCGCCGAGCTGGCCAGCAGCGCGGCCATGGGCGACCAGCCCAGCTGGTCGAGCCGGCGCAGCAGGTAGGCCAGCACGATGATCTCCTCGACCACGGCGTTCTGCAGCGCGGAGAGGATGAGTACGGGGAACTTCCACCACACGTCGGGCAGCGCCTCCGGCACCACCGTGAGGTTGAATCCTGCGGCCCGGGCCCCCAGGTAGAAGGCCAGCCCGGCACTGCCGATCCCGGCCGCGACGACCGCACCGCGGCCCAGGTCCCACCACGGCCGGGTGCGGTCGAAGCCCAGCACCCGCAGGCCGGGGGCGCCCTCCCGGGTCAGGAGGTGCGCCACCAGCAGTACGGGCACCAGGGCGCTCGCGATGCCGAACAGCTGCCAGGCGAGGTCCAGCCAGGGCCGGCCGGGGGCGTAGGAGCCGTTGAGGGTGGCCGCCTGGTCCTTGAGGCCGCCCGGCTTGGTGAGCGAGCCGATGAAGCTGATGAGCGCGGAGACCCCGCTCGCGCCCAGCGACAGCGCGAGGACCAGCAGGGTCTCGTTGCGCAGCAGTCCCCGCCGCCCGTCCTCGTCCAGTTCCGCGAACACCGGCTCCGGCTCCGCCCGCACGCCCGACTCCGTCCTGCCATCCCGTTGCGACCACCCCATACTGCCTCCTCGGCGGACGGGGAGGATCACTGCGGGGCGATCACCGGGACGACCGGACGGCGTCGGACGCACGACGGCCGGGCTCGGGGGCCGGTCAGCGAACGACGGGCACCGAGGCGGTCACCTCCTCCGTCAGCCCCACGGGCCAGGTGTGCACGGGGTCGCCCTTGTGCATCAGCTCGCTGTACCTGCGGGTCGTCGCGGCCAGTGCCTCGTCCCGCTCCAGCCCGGCGGCGAGCGCCCGGTGGTAGGTGTCCACCTGCCAGGTCGCCCCGTTGACCCGGCGCCGGCAGCGCTCCTCGATGATGCCGAGGTAGTGGTCCCGGTCCGCGGGCTCGATGCCCCAGGCGTCCAGCCCCGCCGCCGCCATCGGCAGCAGTTCGTCCAGGACCAGCCGCACGGCGGGCACGCTCGCCAGCCCACCGGCCCGGCCCCGGCGCGGCCACCGCAGCCGCGCGTCGATCCCGTACCTGCAGGCCGCGTCGAAGTTCGCCTCCGCCTCGGCGAAGGGCAGCCGGGTCCACACCGGGCGCGGTTCGTCCGCGAGGGTGCGCACGAGCCCGTAGTAGAAGGCGGCGTTGGCGACGACGTCCGCGACCGTCGGCCCGGCCGGCAGTACCCGGTTCTCCACGCGCAGGTGCGGCACCCCGTCGGCCACCCCGTACACGGGCCGGTTCCACCGGTAGACGGTGCCGTTGTGCAGGACCAGCTCCTGCAGCCCCGGTACCCCGCCCTCGGCGAGGACCCTCAGTGGCTCCTCCTCGTCGCATATGGGCAACAGGGCGGGGAAGTAGCGGACGTTCTCGGTGAAGAGCTCGTACGCCGAGTCGACCCAGCGTTCCCCGAACCAGGTGCGCGGCCGCACGCCCTGCGCCTGGAGCTCGGGCGGCCGGGTGTCGGTGGCCTGTGTGAACAGCGGTGGACGCGACTCCCGCCACAGCTCGCGCCCGAACAGGAAGGGCGAGTTGGCGCCGACGGCTATCTGTGCGGCGGCCACCGCCTGAGCGGCGTTCCACACCGCCGAGAAGCGGGCCGGAGTCACCTGCAGGTGCAGTTGTACGGAGGTGCAGGCGGCCTCCGGCACGATGGACCCGGAGGTCCAGATCAGCCGCTCGACGCCGTCGATGTCGAGCGTGAAGTCCTCCCCGCGCATCATCAGGATCTGCTCGTTGAGCAGCGAGTACCGGTCCACCGCCGACAGGTTCGCCGTGACCAGGTCCGCGCGGGAGATCGTCGGCAGAATACCGATCATCACCACTCCGGCGTCGATCTCCGCGGCCTGCCTGTGGGCATAGCCGAGCCCCGCACTGAGTTCCTCGGCGAGCTGGTCGAATACCCGTCCGCCGAGCCGGTGCGGAAGAACGTTCACCTCCAGATTGAACATTCCGAGTTCGGTCTGGAAATCGGGGCTCGCAATCCGCTCCAGCACCTGCGCATTCACCATTCTCGGCAACCCGTCGGCACCCGCGAGATTCAGCTCGATCTCCAGTCCCATCATGTTCTTCGGGCGATCGAACCTCTTCTCCGCCAGGAGCCGCTCCAGTCCCTCCAGACACTCGTGAAGCTTCCTTCGATACCGCTGCCGATCGGACAGGTCGAATCCGCCCGCCACGACCTTCTCCCCCATCGAAGCGTCCCTCCTCGAGTGGGCCTGGCCCGGGGCATCCAGGCGCGCGTTACGGTCGATGATGCCCCGACAGCGTGATCCATAACGCGCAGGGGGCGTGCGTGGCGAGGAGCGCGCGCCGGTTTGGCCGAAGGGCGCTTCGGCACATTCACCTGGCAAGTCGCGGCGTGCAAATTCCCCTTAGACTTTGCCTCGTTGAGATAACCGACACTTTCCAGCCGAGCCCTCGTCCGGTAACCTCCGAGGTCAGCGCGACATGTTCGCGCTCATCCGGCATGAATGCCATGTCAGCGGGTCCGGTAAGCGCCTTGTCGGCAATAGGCGGGACAGCTAGCCGAAACACTGCGTGAACACATGTCGTATAAACTCCGCAAACGAGGCAGAGAGTTGGCGCGCGGCCATTGCCCCTCGGCCCCCCTCTGGCCCCAGAATGCGAGTCCGCACCTGCCCCCGTTCCACCGGTCTCCCAAGTGAGAGGCGACCCACCATGCCGCTGCATGTCCCTCCGGCTCCCGCGCCCGCCCTGCGCAGCGTCCTCGCGGCACTCGGTTCCCCCACCGCCGTCCACGAGGCGCACACCCCGGCCCTGCGCGCCATCCAGGGGCCGCTGACCGCCGAACTCCCCCTTCCGGTCCACGTCCTCGACCGGCTGGGCATGTCCACCCTCGCGGCCGGCGGCAGGCCGCCCCGCACGCGGCTCACCGGCTGGCGGTTCCTGATCCGCAGCGGGGACCGCTACGTCGCGGCGGCCGACACCCGCCTGACTCCCGACGGCTGGGTCTTCTCCCATTTCTTCGAGGGGCCCTACGTGGCCGCCACCGAACGCGCCCTGCGCCAGGCGGAGTCCCTCACCACGGGCTATCAGCCGCGGCTGCTGTCCGTACCGGAGCTGTACATGCTGACCCTGTGGCTGCACGGGGCCGTGGGCGCCGACGCGGCCGCGGGGCTCCCGGCCGGCGAGGACCTGCTGGTGCCGCTCGCCCCGGCCCCGCCCGGCATCGCCCCGTACCGGCCGCATCCGGTCTCCGAGCTGCTGCCCGTGCTGACCCGGCGGCTGACTCCGGCGCCGGCATCGGCCCCTCCCTCGCTGGCCGCGCCCGCCGCCTGACCCGAATCACCCATTCGGCCTAGTCCGCCCGGGCCACTTGCGAACCATCCGAAATGACAGGGGAGTTGGCCTGAACCGCCCGCACGAGTGATGCGTCATCAATCTGTGAGGACAGCTGCCGGGAAATCCCTGCGAAGCGGCTGTCATGGGGGAACACTGATGACACGCTCCCCGCGGGTGCGGGGATGACCCAGGGGGACGGCCATGAACCACGTATCGAGCCGTAGCACACAGACCACACCGCAGCGAAAGAACGCATCCATGTGCCAGCACCAGCCAGCCTGCCCGTCAGCCGAATCCGCCGACCGGGAGGCCGCACGCCCGGTGGCCAACCACCCGGAGCAGGGCTGGAGCCTGCTGTGCAATGGCGTCCTGCTCTTCGAGGACACCGGTGAACTGCTGCCGGACGGCCAGATCATCGCCCCGCACCGCCCGCTTGCGGCGGCGTAGGCGATCACGCGGCCGACCTGCCGCGGCCACGACGAAGGGGCCGGCCCGGGACAATTTCCCGGACCGGCCCCTTGTTCATGTCGTACGACCCTCATACGGCGGTCGTCCGACGCGGTACGTCTCAGGCGTCGTACTCGTCCAGCGGCGGGCAGGAGCACACGAGGTTGCGGTCACCGAACGCACCGTCGATGCGGCGCACCGGCGGCCAGTACTTCTCGGCGGCCGTGACCCCGCCCGGGAAGACGGCCTCGTCGCGGGTGTACGGGTGGTTCCACTCGCCGCCCAGCGCCGCCGCGGTGTGCGGGGAGTTGGCCAGCGGGTTGTCGTCCGCCGGCCACTCGCCGCCCGCGACCCGCTCGATCTCGCCGCGGATGGCGATCATCGCGTCGCAGAAGCGGTCGATCTCGGCGAGGTCCTCGGACTCCGTCGGCTCGATCATGAGCGTGCCGGCGACCGGGAAGGACATGGTCGGCGCGTGGAAGCCGTAGTCGATCAGACGCTTGGCGATGTCGTCCACGCTCACGCCCGTGGACTTCGACAGCGGACGCAGGTCGATGATGCACTCGTGCGCGACCAGGTTGCCCGGGCCGGTGTAGAGCACCGGGTAGTGCGGCTCCAGACGCTTGGCGATGTAGTTGGCACCGAGCACCGCCACCTGGGTGGCGCGCTTGAGGCCCTCGCCGCCCATCAGGCGCACGTACGACCAGGAGATCGGCAGGATGCCCGCCGAACCCCACGGAGCGGCCGAGATCGGGCCGACGCCCGTCTCCGGGCCCGCGGTCGGCTGGAGCGGGTGGTTCGGCAGGTACGGGGCCAGGTGCGCCCGGACACCGACCGGGCCGACGCCCGGGCCGCCGCCGCCGTGCGGGATGCAGAAGGTCTTGTGCAGGTTCAGGTGCGAGACGTCGCCGCCGAAGTGACCCGGCTTGGCGAGACCCACCAGGGCGTTCAGGTTGGCACCGTCGACGTAGACCTGGCCGCCGGCCTCGTGCACCTGGGCGCAGATGTCGGCGACGTGCTCCTCGAACACACCGTGCGTCGAGGGGTACGTGATCATCAGCACGGCGAGCTCGTCGCGGTGCTGCTCGATCTTGGCGCGCAGGTCGGCCGCGTCCACCTCGCCGTCGTCGGCGGTCTTGACGACGACGACCTTCATGCCGGCCATCACGGCGCTGGCCGCATTGGTGCCGTGCGCGGAGGACGGGATCAGGCAGATGGTGCGCTGCTCGTCGCCGTTCGCGCGGTGGTAGGCGCGGACGGCCAGCAGGCCGGCGAGCTCACCCTGGGAGCCGGCGTTCGGCTGGATGGAGACCTTGTCGTAGCCGGTCACCTCGCAGAGACGTTCCTCCAGCTCGGTGATGAGCGTGAGGTAGCCCTCGGCCTGCTCCACCGGGGCGAAGGGGTGCAGCTGACCGAATTCGGGCCAGGTCACCGGCTCCATCTCGGTGGTCGCGTTGAGCTTCATGGTGCAGGAGCCCAGCGGGATCATGCCGCGGTCCAGCGCGTAGTCCTTGTCCGAGAGCTTGCGCAGGTAGCGCAGCATCGCGGTCTCGGAGCGGTGCTGGTGGAAGACGGGGTGCGTCAGGTACGCGTCCGAGCGCAGCAGGCCCTCGGGCAGGGTGTCGGCCGTGGTCGCGTCGAGCGCCTCGATGTCGGCGGTGACGCCGAAGGCGGCCCAGACGGCCTCGATGTCGGCGCGCAGGGTGGTCTCGTCGCAGGCGACGGAGACGAGGTCGGCGTCCACCTGGAACAGGTTGACCCCGCCCTCACGGGCGGCGGCGACGACCTCGGCCGCACGGCCCGGAACGCGGGCGGTGATCGTGTCGAAGTACGCGCCGTGCACGATCTCGACCCCGCCGGCCGTCAGACCGGCGGCGAGCAGGGTGGCGTAGCGGTGGGTGCGGCCGGCGATCGTCCGCAGGCCGTCCGGGCCGTGGTAGACGGCGTACATGCCGGCCATGACGGCGAGCAGCACCTGCGCGGTACAGATGTTGCTGGTGGCCTTCTCACGGCGGATGTGCTGCTCACGGGTCTGCAGCGCCAGGCGGTAGGCCCTGTTGCCGTCCGCGTCCACGGAGACGCCGACGAGGCGGCCGGGCAGCGAGCGGGCGTGCTTGTCCTGGACGGCCATGTAGCCGGCGTGGGGTCCGCCGAAGCCCATGGGGACACCGAAGCGCTGGGTGGTGCCGACGGCGATGTCCGCGCCCAGCGCGCCCGGGGAGGTGAGCAGGGTCAGCGCGAGCAGGTCCGCGGCGACGGCGACGATGGCGCCGAGCCCGTGCGCCTGGTCGATGACCGGCTTGATGTCCCGTACGGCGCCGGAGGCACCCGGGTACTGGACCAGGACGCCGTAAATGCCGCGCTCGGCGACCTCGGCCGGGATGCCGGCGGACAGGTCGGCGACGACGACCTCGATGCCGATCGGCTCGGCGCGGGTCTCGATGACGGCGATGGTCTGCGGCAGCGCGTCGGCGTCGACCAGGAAGACGTTGCCCTTGGACTTGCCCACGCGGCGGGCCAGCGTCATGGCCTCGGCGGCCGCGGTGCCCTCGTCGAGCAGCGAGGCGCCGGAGGTCGGCAGCCCGGTCAGCTCGGCGACGACCGTCTGGAAGTTCAGGAGCGCCTCGAGGCGGCCCTGGGAGATCTCCGGCTGGTACGGCGTGTACGCCGTGTACCACGCGGGGTTCTCCATGACGTTGCGGAGGATCACCGGCGGCGTGAAGGTCCCGTAGTAGCCGAGACCGATCATCGGGGAGAGGACCTGGTTGCGGTCGGCGAGCGAACGCAGCTCGGCCAGCACCTCGGCCTCGGTGCGCGCCTCGGGGAGGTTGAGCCCCTCGGCGGTCTTGATCACATCCGGTACCGCGGCAGCGGTCAGTTCGTCCAGGGAGCCGTAGCCCACCTGGGCGAGCATCTTCGCCTGCGCCTCGGCATCCGGGCCGATGTGGCGCTGTTCGAAGGGGATGCCTCGCTCCAGCTGGGAGAGCGGAATGCGGTTGGCGGTCATGACGGAGGCCTCCTGGTCGTATGACCTGCGAGGGGCACCACGGCGCGGGCACCCGGACGGCCTCCCCCTCTGTCATCTGCACCTGAGAGTTTCACCGGAGTCACGGGGGTCTCCCGAGAGATCCGGCTTTCACCGTCGGTGAGGGATGGGACCGGCACTGCACGCCCGGTACCCGCCCCTGCTTTCCAGAGTGGCCTCGTCCGTGCGGTACGTATGCCTGAGAGATTCCGGGGAGGATTTGCTCCTTCGGCGCCTCCGTCTCGTTCACTCGGAGGACTCTCCCGCACAGGGTCGACAGCCGTTCACCAGCGTACCAGCGAGGATCTGAACCCTCCCCGAGTGGCCTCCGCTGCGGATATGCACTTCTGTAGTCATTACGGAGCAGTTGCGACCTTTTGGAGGGACCGTGCAGACCGACATCGATCCGCGCAACCTGATCGGCCGCAAGGCGTTCGACCGCAATGGCACCAAGATCGGCACCATCGACGAGGTCTACCTCGACGATGCCACAGGTGTCCCGGAATGGGCCGCGGTCCGGACGGGGCTCTTCAGCCGCGACGCCTTCGTCCCGCTGGAGCCCAGCGAGCTGGTGGGCGACACCCTGCGGGTGCCCTTCGAACGCTCCCTCATCCGCGACGCCCCGGACTTCGGTGTCGGGCGCCACCTCTCCCCCGAACAGGAGCTGCAGCTCTACCACCACTACGGTCTGGACACGACCCTCCCGACGGACTTCCACCACGACTTCGGCCACCTGGCGGGCGACGAGAGCTAAGGGCCGTCCGGCGGGCCGCCCCGCTCGCCGTCACCCACCAGCGGCAGCGGATCGGACGGCTCCAGCTCGGGATCGTCCACCCGGAAGGTCCGCACCCGGCCGGGCTGTGATCCGGGCTGCTCGAACCGCACGGTCACCCGCCCGACGCCGCTGCCCTGCACCCATCCGGGCCCGTACACGGCATGCCGGACGTCGCTCCCGGGCGTCCAGAGCCGCTCGGGGGACGGCTCCGGCTCCCCGGGCGGCTCCGTGACCTCCTGGGCCCCGGCGGCACCGGCCGCCTCGGCCGCCCCCGGCTCCGCCTCCGCGCCGGAGTCCTCGTTCCCCCCGTCCGCCCCGGCGGCGAGCGACTGCGCGAACAGGTCCTCCTGCGTGTAGTGCGCCAGCCCGGTCACCCCCACCCCCAGCAGGCGGACCCCGCCCGTGGTGTCCACGCCCTCCAGCAGCCGCGCCGCGGCCTCCCGCACCACCCCCGGGTCGTCCGTGGGCCCCCGCAACGTCTCGGACCGCGTCAGCGTGGAGAAGTCGTACCGCCTCACCTTGAGCACGATCGTGCGCCCCGAGTGCCCCGAGCCCCGCAGCCGCTGCACGCACCGGTCGGCGAGCCGCTGCACCTCGCCCCGGATCCGGACCCGGTCGTGCAGGTCCACGTCGAAGGTGTCCTCGACCGATACCGATTTCGCGTCCCGCTCCGCGACCACCGGACGGTCGTCCAGCCCCAGCGCCATCCGGTACAGCCCGGCGCCGGCCGAGCGGCCGACCGTACGGACCAGCTCGTCCTCCCCGGCCTCGACCAGCTCCCCCACCGTGGTGATCCCGGCCCGGCGCAGGTGCTCCCCCGTGGCCGGCCCCACCCCGGGCAGGGTCCGTACCGACATCGGCGCGAGCAGCTCGCGCTCCGTCCCCGGCTCGATCAGCAGCAGCCCGGCCGGCTTGGCCTCCTCGGAGGCCACCTTGGCCAGCATCTTCGACCCGGCCAGTCCCACGGATCCGCTGAGCCCCGTGGCGGCCCGGATGTCGGCCCGCAGCCGCTCGCCCGTCTCCCGCGCGCTCTGCGAGTCGAAGGCGACCCCGCCCGCCTCCAGGTCCACGAAGGCCTCGTCCAGGCTCAGCGGCTCCACCAGCGGCGACAGTTCCCGCAGCATGGCCATCACCACGTCGCTGACCTGCCGGTAGAGGCTGAAGCGGGGGATCAGGTACGCACCGTTCGGACAGAGCCGCCTCGCCTGCCCCATCGGCATCGCGGAGTGCACCCCGAACCGCCGGGCCTCGTACGAGGCCGTGGCGACGACACCGCGCGGCCCGAGCCCGCCGACGATCACGGCCTTCCCGCGCAGGCTCGGCTTCGACGCCTGCTCCACGGAGGCGTAGAAGGCGTCCATGTCCAGATGCAGGATGGTCGGCGCGGCTCTCACAGCCCGATGCTGCCCTACGCCACTGACAACGCTCGGGCTCGGGTCAGACGGCCCGGTTGCGGCGGGCCGCCAGCTCGTCCGTCGGGTTGTGCCTGACCAGGGTCTCGCCGGTGTCCACGCGCTCCCCGTGCAGCTGCGACAGCGCGCTCTCGACGTCGCGCCACACCACGCCCACGGCGATGCCGAAGACGCCCTGCCCGCCCTGGAGCAGGCTCACGACCTGGTCGGGCGAGGTGCACTCGTACACGGTGGCGCCGTCGCTCATCAGCGTCATCCGTTCGAGGTCCGAGAACCCGCGGTCCTGCAGGTGCTGAACGGCCGTGCGGATGTTCTGCAGCGCCACCCCGGTGTCCAGGAAGCGCTTGACGATCTTGAGGACCACGACGTCGCGGAAGCTGTAGAGCCGCTGCGTCCCCGCCCCGTAGGAGGCCCGCACGCTGGGCTCCACCAGCCCGGTCCGGGCCCAGTAGTCGAGCTGCCGGTAGGTGATGCCGGCCGCGGCGCACGCCGTCGGCCCGCGGTATCCGATCTGCTCGGGCTCCGGGTCACCGCCCACCGGTCCGATTGGCGTCGACTCCGGCTGACGGCGCGCGGACCCGACCGCACCGCCGTGCAGCGGGTACGGCCCAGCCTCACTCCGTGCGGGGGTGCCCCCGGTCGTACCGTCGCCCGTGGTCCTCACGCCGACCCTCCGTCCTTGACCTGCCCACCTCGAAGGTAGGCAGTCACCAGGGGTGCGTCAACGATCGCCACACTCGGCACGCCGAGTGATAATCACCCTGAGAGTGGTTTCCCGTATCCCTTTGCGGGGAAAGGCTAATCGAATGGGCTGAGGTTCCCCGAGGACGACGCGGCCGAGACCTCACTGTGGGCCGGTACCGAAGTCCTCCGGCGAGATCTGGTCGAGGAACTCGCGGAACTTCTCCACCTCGTCCTCCTGCTCGTCGGGAATGGCGATTCCGGCGTCGTCCAGCACGCCGTCACTGCCGTAGATCGGCGTCCCCGTCCGCAGGGCGAGGGCTATGGCGTCGGAAGGCCGAGCACTCACCTCGACCCCGCTGGCGAAGACGAGCTCCGCGTAGAAGACGCCCTCCCGCAGATCCGTGATCCGGACCTCGGTGAGCTCCTCACCGACCGCCTCCAGCACGTCCTTGAACAGGTCGTGCGTCAGCGGCCGGGCAGGGGCCATCCCCTGCTGCGCGAAGGCAATGGCGGTCGCCTCCCCTGGACCGATCCAGATGGGGAGGTACCGATCGCCTCCCACTTCACGCAGGAGCACGATCGGTTGGTTGGAGGGCATTTCCACCCGGACACCCACAACGTCGAGCTCGTTCACACAGCAACCCTAGGACCTGCTCGGCAGGTTTGGGTAGTCGGGCCCCCCACCTCAGGGCAGCCGAACCCCGAGAGCGGTCCGCACGAGCGCCTCGTGGAGCCGCACGGAAAGCCCCGCGAGCTCCTTCAGGGTGGCCTCCGCATGGGCCCTGGTCTGCGGATTGCGGTGCCGCCGCAGCGGCGCCACGACCTGCTCCAGCAGCCCTGCCTCACGGTCCGCGGCGGCCTTCATCGCGCGCAGGTGCCGCGGCTCCAATCCGAAACGCCCCAGGTCGGCCACGAGCCGGGCCACCGTGACGGCCTCGGCGTCGAATCCGCCGTCCGGGCCCTCGGCCAGCAGCCCGTACGACTCCCACTCGGTCAGCCGGACCTCGTCCACGCCGGCGGCCGCCAGCAGCTCCGCCCGGCCCACCCGGGCCACGGTGGGCCGCTCCCGCCCCACTTCCCCGTAGACGGCCGCAGGCCCGGTGGGATCGGTGGAGTCCCCGTGCGCGGTGGGCGCCGGGATACGGATCTGCTCACCCCGGGCGAGCGCGTCGAGCTGCTCGCGGATGACCTTCAGCGGCAGGTAGTGGTCGCGCTGCAGACGCAGGATGCACGCCAGGCGCTCCACGTCGTCGGTGCTGAACTTGCGGTACCCCGAAGGTGTGCGCCGGGGCTCGACGAGCCCCTCCGCCTCCAGAAACCGGATCTTCGAGATGGTGACTTCGGGGAACTCGTCACGCAGCGTGGTGAGCACCGTGCCGATGCTCACCAGCCGTCCGGCTGGGCCGGCGGTGCCATTGCGCGGGGCACCGCCGGTCGGGGTACGCAGCATGGAACCTTCCCTCTGGGGGGTCCCTCCGGACAGGGTCCGGAGGATGGGTCAGATGCCCCGCAGGCTCGCGTAGAAGACCAGCCGGTACTTGCCGATCTGCACCTCGTCGCCGTTGTTCAGGGCGACGGAGTCGATCGGTTCACGGTTCACGTACGTGCCGTTGAGGCTGCCGACGTCGCCGACGGTGAAGCCGCCGTCCTGGCTCCTGCGGAATTCGACATGGCGCCGGGAGACGGTGACGTCGTCCAGGAAGATGTCGCTCTGCGGGTGGCGGCCGGCCGTGGTCAGCTCGCCGTCCAGCAGGAAGCGGCTCCCGGAGTTGGGACCGCGCCGCACGATGAGCAGGGCGGAACCGGGGGGCAGTGCTTCCACCGCGGCCTGGGCCTCGGGGGACAGCGAGGAGGACGACACGTGCGGCTGTCCCGACACCTCGGCCTCGTAGGCCTCGAGGCCCGAGATCGAGATCGTGGACGTGGTCTCCGAGGCACGCTCCGGCGTCAGACCCGCCCGCAGCGGCGCACCGCAGTTCGAGCAGAACCGGCTGGCCGCATCGCTGCGGTGTCCGCACCTGCTGCAAATCTGCTCGGCCGACATGGACGGCTCCTCGTGCCGCGGCTGCCCCGCGGATGCATTGGTGGCATACGGGTCGGGGGCAAACCCTCCACCCGCACTTGAGGTTGATGGTTCACCGAAACCTATGCGGCCGGTACCAGCAGGGTCAACAGCCGACGCGCCGGGGGTACCGGGCACATCTCCCGGACCGGCGACCTCGTCGCGGAAGAGCGGCCGGTCGCCCTGCCCTTCCACGTCCCCGTGACCGGCGCGGTGCCGTGCCGCGCCACCTTCCTCACGGTTCTTCTTGCCGAACAACTTCTCAAACAACTTCACGGGCGATTCCCCTTGACCTAAACAGACCCGCCCGTGGGGCAGGACGAACTCCGAATACAGACACCTGCCGACCCGGACATTCTCACAACGTCCGTAACCACCAGACAGTTTCCACCACGTACCGCGACTTCTGTGCGCCGACCCCCCGCAGGCATCCGCCCGCGTGAGCCGCTCCACTCTCCACTCCGCTTCATCACGATGACGACCGAGCGTAGTCAGGCTGCTTCGCAGCCCGCAAGGCATCCACAACGATCTTCGCCGACCGTGTGACGGCGACGGTGGCCTGCTCCTTCTCCAGCGTCTGCACGACACCACCGGGAATGTTCAGCGCGGGCTCCAGATCCTGGGGTTTGCCGATCACCTTGAACTCGTAGGGCTGTGTGATCTTCTTACCGTCGATGGCGACCCCGCCGTTCTCGTCCGAGAAGTACGAGCCCGCCACGATGCGCACGCCGTTGATCTGGATCGCCTCGGCCCCGGCCGCCCGCAGCTCCTGGAGCGTGTCCAGCAGCTGGTCGGACTGCACCTGACCCGTGGGATCCGTGATCTTCAGTGTGATGCCCGGCCCCTGGGCTGCCACCGTACCGGCCAGGATGCCGAGTTGGCGTTCCTTCTCCACGGTCTGCCTGCGGGCCTCCTCGGCCTGGTTGGAGCTGCTCTCCAGCTCTCTGCGCTGTTCCTCCAGCCGCTGCTTCT
Organism: Streptomyces sp. NPDC054932; assembly: GCF_053610205.1. Classification (NCBI taxonomy): domain Bacteria; kingdom Bacillati; phylum Actinomycetota; class Actinomycetes; order Kitasatosporales; family Streptomycetaceae; genus Streptomyces; species Streptomyces sp. NPDC054932. Next base: position 15,797 of record NZ_JBSGXU010000147.1, read on the forward strand.
CGTCCTCCAGGCGCTTGGTCCGCCCGTCGAGCTCGTCGAGGATCCTTACCAGGTCCTCCTGGCGGGCCCCGCGCAGCGCACTGGAGTCGCTGTTGGACCTGACCTGGATCGCCAGACCCAGCCCCAGGACGAACAGCAGCAGCGCCACGATCAGTTGGGCCCGGCTCACCCGCGGCGGCCACAGCCCGGCCGCGAGCCGCTGCCGGCCGGTCTCCCCCTCCGGCTGCCCGGGTGCGTCCTGCGGCTCCTGCGGGGGCTCGGTCGGGCGCGGGGCCTCCGGAGTCTTCGGGGGCTTCTGCGAGGACTGCGGGGGTTGCTGCACGGGCTCGGGGGACGGCGGCTGTGCAGACTGAGACGGCTGCGCGGGCTGAGGCGACTGTGCGGGCTGAGACGGCTGCGCGGGCTGAGACTGCTGGCCCTCGCCTCCCGGCTCCTCGGGGCGGTCGTTCGTACTCATCGGCCTCACGCCCGGAACACGTGCCGGCGGATGGCCGCGGCGTTGGAGAAGATGCGGATGCCGAGCACGACGACCACACCCGTGGACAGCTGCGAGCCGACGCCGAGCTTGTCGCCGAGGAAGACGATCAGCGCGGCCACGACCACGTTCGACAGGAAGGACACCACGAAGACCTTGTCCACGAAGATGCCGTCCAGCATCGCGCGCAGCCCCCCGAACACCGCGTCCAGCGCCGCCACCACGGCGATCGGCAGATAAGGCTCCACCACGGCCGGTACCTCGGGCCGGACCAGAAGTCCGACCACCACTCCGGCCAAGAGGCCCAGTACCGCGATCACGATGCACCCTTCTGCTGCTCTGCCGGTGTAGCTGTACGTACGGTCAGGCTCGACGCGGCCGGCAGCCGCAGGTCGTCCGCCGGGGACAGGGCGTAGCGGATCCCGTAGCTCTCCTGCAGCACGTGCAGGTACTGTCCGTCCGCCGAGTCCTGGAAGGCCGTGCCCAGCCGCTTCTTGTCCCCCACCGCCAGCACCTCGTACGGCGGCACCAGCGGTCTGTTGTCGACCAGTATCGCGTCACCCGCGGCCCTGATCGCCGACAGCTCCGTCAGCCGCTGCCCGTTGATGGAGATGGCTTCCGCCCCGGACTGCCACAGTCCGTTGACGATCTTCTGCATGTCACGGTCACGGACGCGGCCGGTGTCCGAGAAACCGGAGCTCTCGCGCGGTTTGCCACCCTCGCCCGACGAAGCGCCCTTCGCGTCGTCCACGACCAGCTTGATCCCGGGCCCGCGGACCTCCGTGGCGCCCGCCAGCAGCGCCACCAGCTCGCCCTGGCCGCTGCCGGGCTGCTTCAGGGCCGCCCGCTGGCGCGCCGCGACATCCGTGCTGAGCCGGTCGATGTCACGCTCCAGGCCGTGCACGCCGTCGTCGGCCCGCTCCACCCGGTCGATCAGTTCCTGGCGCTCCTTGGCCAGCACCGGCGCCGCTATCCGTGCCTCGGCCGCACCGAGCGTGACGACCATGGCAGTGACGACGAGCCCGGCGGCGAGCCCCAGTTTCGCCTTGAGGGTGCGCGGCAGACCGGCCGTACCGTCCGCCTCGCGGCGGGCCGCGGCCTCCGCGTAGCCCTCGTCGAGGCTGTGGTCCATCACGTGCGTCAACAGCGACATGGAAGCGTCCGGGCGCGCTGGCGCAGGAGACGCCGGAGTCCGGTTGTGGGGCGGCTGCGACATGCCGCACATCGTCGCATGTCGGCCCCGCACACACCCAATGCGTCCATCCGGTGGGCCGGACCGGCGCTCCCGCGCCCGGCCCACCGGACTTCCGCCCTACGTGATCACGCGCCCGGCACTAGTGCCCGGCGCCCTCCACCACGGCCGCCCACTCGTCCAGCAGGGCCTGCGCGGTGGCATCGTCGGGACCCTCGGCCCACAGGTGGGTGACCGCCTCGGCCGGGTCCGGCAGCACCAGCGACCACCGTCCGTCGGCCTCGACCACCCGCACCCCGTCGGTGGTGTCCACCTGCCGGTCGCCGGCCGCTTCCACGACCCGCCGCATGACGAGCCCCTTCACCGCCCACGGCGTCGACACGTCCCGCCTGAGCACGTGGGCCCGCGGAATCCGGGCGTCGATCTGGCTCAGGGTGAGCTGTGTGCGCGCCACCAGCCCGAGCAGCTGCACGAAGGCGGCCGATCCGTCGAAGACGCTGCTGAACTCCGGAACGATGAAACCGCCCCGGCCGTCCCCGCCGAAGATGGTGTTCTCCGCGCGACCCACCCGCGTCAGGTCGTCGGGCGAGGTCGTCGTCCACTCCACCTGCGTACCGTGGTAGGCGGCCACCTGCTCGGCCACCCTCGTGGTGGTCACCGGCAGCGCGACCTTTCCGCTGCGCTTCTCCGCCGCCACCAGGTCGAGCATGACCAGCAGCGCCCGGTCGTCCTCGATGATCCGCCCGCGCTCGTCCACCAGGGAGATCCGCTCGCCCACCGGGTCGAACCGCACTCCGAAGGCCGCCCGTGCCGAGGCCACGATCTCCCCCAGCCGCACCAGCCCGGCCCGCCGGGACTCCCTGGTCTCCGTCGGCCGGGACTCGTCGAGCCCGGGATTGATCGTCAGGGCGTCCACACCGAGCCGCCCCAGCAGGCTGGGCAGAACGAGCCCGGCGCTTCCGTTGGAGGCGTCCACGACCACCTTGAGCCCGGCATCGCCGATGCCGGTGGTGTCCACCCGCCGCAGCAGGGAGCCGGTGTAGGCGTCGAAGACGCTGCCCGGGAACTGCAGGTCGCCGATCTCTCCGGGGAACGCCCGCCGGTACTCCTGGCGCGCGTACACCCGGTCCAGCTTGCGCTGACGCTGGAGCGAGAGGTCCGCTCCCCGCTCGTCCAGGAACATGATGTCCACGGAGTCAGGCACACCCGGCGAGGTCCGCAGTACGATCCCGCCCGCGCTGCCGCGCGCGGTCTGCTGCCGCGCCACCGGCAGCGGTACGTTCTCCAGGTCCCGTACGTTGATGGCGCTGGCCTGGAGCGCCGAGATCACGGCCCGCTTGAGCGCTCGGGCGCCTCGGGAGTGGTCACGGGCCGTGGTGACGATCGCCCCCTTCTTCAGGGTCGTGGCGTACGCACCGGCGAGCCGGACCACCACCTCGGGAGTGATCTCCACGTTCAGGATTCCGGAGACTCCACGCGCACCGAACAGATGTGCCTGTCCGCGGGACTCCCAGATCACCGATGTGTTGACGAAGGCGCCGGCCTCGATGGTCTTGAAGGGGTAGACCCGCACGTTCCCCTGAACGATCGATTCCTCACCCACGAGGCACTCGTCACCGATGACGGCCCCGTCCTCGATCCGTGCGGCGCGCATGATGTCGGTGTTCTTGCCGATGACACAGCCGCGGAGGTTGCTGTGGGGCCCGATGTACACGTTGTCGTGGACCACGGCCCGGTGCAGGAAGGCCCCGCTCTTGACGACGACGTTCGACCCGATCACCGTGTGCTCGCGGATCTCGGCGCCGGCCTCGATCTTCGCGTAGTCCCCGATGTACAGGGGCCCGCGCAGCACCGCGTCGGGGCTCACCTCGGCCCCTTCGGCGATCCACACCCCGGGCGAGATCTCGAAGCCGTCCATCTCGATCTGGACCTTGCCCTCAAGCACGTCGGCCTGCGCCTTGACGTAGCTCTCGTGCGTGCCCACGTCTTCCCAGTAGCCCTCGGCCACGTAGCCGTAGATGGGCCGGCCTTCCTTCATCAGCTGGGGGAAGACATCGCCGGACCAGTCGACGGAGACGTCCGGGTCCACGTAGTTGAAGACCTCGGGCTCCATGACGTAGATGCCGGTGTTGACGGTGTCCGAGAACACCTGCCCCCAGGTCGGCTTCTCCAGGAACCGCTCGACCTTGCCCTCTTCGTCCACGATCGTGATGCCGAATTCCAGCGGGTTCGGCACCCGGGTCAGGCACACCGTGACGAGGGCGCCCTTCTCCTTGTGGAAGCGGATCAGATCCGTGAGGTCGAAGTCGGTCAGCGCATCGCCGGAAATGACGACGAAGGCATCGTCCTTCAGGGCCTCCTCGGCGTTCTTCACGCTGCCGGCGGTGCCGAGTGGCTTCTCCTCGTGGGCGTAGGTGAGCTCCATTCCGAGCTCTTCGCCATCCCCGAAATAGTTCTTGACGAGTGACGCCAGGAACTGCACGGTGACCACGGTCTCACTGAGCCCATGCCGCTTGAGCAGCCTGAGCACGTGCTCCATGATCGGCCGGTTGGCCACCGGCAGGAGCGGCTTGGGCATGCTCGAGGTCATGGGGCGAAGACGCGTGCCCTCGCCACCGGCCATCACGACGGCCTTCATGTCGGAAGAGTCCTCCTTGGGAGACGACAGTCGTGCCGACCCTCACCCGTCTCGGTCGGTGACTCCGCAACTCCTCCGCGTCATCCGGCGCCGGGCGGGCTCAATCGGCCGTGGTGTCAGCCTTCACCAGACGGCGGACTTGAACCACGTAAAGGATTCCTGCCCACCAATAGAGGGTTGTACCCCATACAGCGAACGCCCATCCGAAAACTGACGCCAACCAGGCCAACCAGCCGCTTCCGTCACTGAGCAGCAGCAACGGAAACGCGTACATCAGGTTGAAGGTGGCGGCCTTGCCGAGGAAGTTGACCTGCGGCGGCGGATATCCGTGGCGACGCAGGATCCACACCATCACCAGCAACATCAACTCACGCGCGAGGAGCGCTCCGGTGAGCCACAGCGGCAGAACCTCGCGATAAGTCAGACCGAAGAGCGTCGACAGGATGTAGAGGCGGTCCGCGGCCGGATCCAGCAGCCGTCCGAGCTTGCTGATCTGATTCCAGCGCCGTGCGAGCTTCCCGTCGAGGTAGTCGCTGATCCCGCTGAGCATGAGGACGGCCAGGGCCCAGCCGTCGTACTCGGCAAGGATCAGCCACAAGAACAGGGGCACGCCGGCAAGGCGAGCCATGCTCAGGATGTTCGGAATGGTGAAAATTCGGTCAGTCTGAACCCGAGTCTCCTGGACCTCCACCCGGGGGCCTCCACTGTGACTGTAGAAATGGTCGTTCGATGCCCTCTGACCCTACAGGAGACCGCACAGGTGTCCTGAACGCAGAAAAGCCCCGCACCGAGCCCGTGAAGGGCTGGTGCGGGGCTTTCCCACAATGATTGTTCGGCGGCGTCCTACTCTCCCACAGGGTCCC
>NZ_JBSGXU010000148.1:0-20710 GCF_053610205.1 Streptomyces sp. NPDC054932
CGGGGGTCCGGGGGCAGCGCCCCCGGCAACCGGCCCGCAGGAAGGAGAACCGGCTCGGGCCGTCCCCCGGGGCTCCGCGCCGGACCCCGCGCCTCAAACGACGGCGGGGCCGAAGGGCAGGACCGTGGCGCCCGGGGCAGGGCTGGAGGCGATCCGCGTGGCCCGGCAGGTGCCCGACGCGGACAGGGCCGCCGCCACCTTCTCCGCGGACTCCGCATCCCGGCACAGGAACGCCGTCGTCGGGCCCGATCCCGAGACCAGCGCGGCGAGCGCACCGGCTTCCACGCCCGCGGCCAGCGTCGCGGCCAGGGAGGGCCGCAGCGAGAGCGCCGCCGGCTGGAGGTCGTTGGCCAGCGCCGCGGCCAGCGCGTCCGCGTCGCCCGAGGCGAGGGCCGCCAGGAGCTCCGGGGATGCCTCGGGCTCCGGGATCCGCCGGCCCTCGGCGAGGCGGTCGAACTCGCGGAACACCGCCGGGGTGGACAGGCCGCCGTCGGCCACCGCGAAGACCCAGTGGAACGTCCCCGCCCCGACCGGGGTCAGCAGCTCGCCGCGGCCGGTGCCGAGCGCGGCCCCGCCGACCAGGCTGAAGGGGACGTCGCTGCCGAGCTCCGCGCAGATGTCGAGGAGTTCGGCGCGCGGGGTGTTCAGACCCCACAGGGTGTCGCAGGCCAGCAGGGCCGCGGCGCCGTCCGCGCTGCCGCCCGCCATGCCGCCCGCCACCGGGATGTTCTTCGCGATGTGGAGGTGGACGGCGGGCTCGATCCCGGCCCGGGCGGCGAGGATCTCGGCGGCGCGCGCGGCGAGGTTGGTGCGGTCCAGCGGCACCTGGTCCGCGTCCGGACCCTCGCAGGTGATGGTCAGGGCATCGGCCGGGGTGGCCGTGACCTCGTCGTACAGGGAGACGGCGAGGAAGACGTTGGCCAGGTCGTGGAAGCCGTCGGGGCGGGCCGCGCCCACCGCCAGCTGCACGTTGACCTTCGCGGGGACCCGTACGGTCACTGCCGTCGTGCGCGCGCTCACAGTGCGGGCCTCTCCGCCGCCGGCTTGTGCTCGGCGATCGCCGCGAACTCCTCGACCGTCAGGGACTCCCCGCGGGCCTGCGGCGAGACACCGGCGGCGACCAGCGCGGCCTCGGCGCCCGCCGCCGATCCGGCCCAGCCGGCCAGTGCGGCGCGCAGCGTCTTGCGGCGCTGCGCGAAGGCGGCGTCCACGACCGCGAAGACCTCGGCCTTGGAGGCGGTGGTCTTGATCGGCTCGGTGCGGCGCACGAGCGAGACGAGACCGGAGTCGACGTTCGGGGCGGGCCAGAAGACCTTGCGGCCGATGGCGCCGGCGCGCTTGACGTGCGCGTACCAGTTGGCCTTGACCGAGGGCACCCCGTAGACCTTGTTGCCGGGCTCGGCGGCCAGCCGGTCGGCGACCTCCGCCTGCACCATCACCAGGGTCCGCTCGATGGTCGGGAAGCGGTCGAGCATGGTCAGCAGGACGGGCACGGCCACGTTGTACGGCAGGTTCGCGACGAGCGCGGTCGGCGGCGGGCCGGGCAGTTCGGTCACGAGCATCGCGTCCGAGTGGACCAGCGCGAAGCGGTCCTTCTTCGCGGGCATCCGGGCCTCGATGGTGGCGGGCAGCGCGGCGGCCAGGATGTCGTCGATCTCGACGGCGACGACCCGGTCCGCGGCCTCCAGCAGCGCGAGCGTCAGCGAGCCCAGTCCCGGGCCGACCTCGACGACCACGTCGTCCGGGCGGACCTCGGCGGTGCGCACGATCCGGCGCACCGTGTTGGCGTCGATGACGAAGTTCTGCCCCTTCTGCTTCGTCGGGCGTACGCCGAGGGCGGCGGCCAGCTCCCTGATGTCGGCCGGGCCGAGGAGGGCGTCGGGGGTGCTGGGGGAGGTGTTCTCGGGCTGCTGCTCTGCGGTGCTCACCGGTAAAGCGTACGGCCGCAGTGCGGCCACGGACTCGCCCCCCGCTGCACGTAGAGCTTCTTCGCCCGGTACGTCTGTTCCGCGCCCGACGCGTCCTGCGGGCGGCCGCTTCCGCCGAGGCCCTGCCAGGTGCGGACGTCGAACTGGTACAGCCCGCCGTAGGTCCCCGAGGCGTCGGTGGCGGAGGCGCGTCCGCCGGACTCGCACCGGGCGAGGGCCGCCCAGTTGAGGCCGTCGGCGCCGCTGACGGAGCTCGGCAGGGGTTTGGTGCCGACCTTGACGAGCTGGGTGACGGGTTCGCGGACGGTCTCGTCGGCGATGGGCCGGGGCTTCTGCCGGACCCCGTTGACGGTGCGCAGGCTGTACGTGACCCTGCGCGCCCCGGGGCGGCCGGCGCGCTCGACGACCTCGGTGCCGGCGAAGAGGGCGGGGTCCTTGACCTTCTCGGTGTCGTAGGGGATGCGCTCCTCGCGGACCTCGCGGGTGCCGGTGATGCGGAGCACGGTGACGGTCTGGCCGTCGCGCGGGAAGTCGGTGGGGGGCACGGAGGTGGTGTCCTGGCCCTGGAGGGTGATGCCGGCCTGGTCGAGGGCCTCCTGGACGGTGGCGGCGTTGGTGCGGATGGTGCGTTCGCGGCCGTCGGCCATGAAGGTGACGCTGCGCTCGGTGCGGACGCCGAGGGTCAGCCCGGCGCGCGGGACCGGGGCGGTGCGGGGGGCGGAGAGGTAGGCGCCCTCGGCGCGGATGCCGAACTGGCGCAGCGCGCCCTCGACGGTGCGGGCGGTGGTCCACACCTGGCGCTGCTGTCCGTCGAGGGTCAGGCGCAGGGGGCGGCCGTAGCGGACGACGACCTCCTCGCCGTCGTCGAGGGGTTCACCGGGGGCGGGGGCGACGAGGTCGTGGGGGCCGACGCCGAGGCCTTCGGCGGCGAGCAGCTCGCCGATGTCGTCGGCGAAGGTGTGGAGGTCGCGGGGGACTCCGTCCACGGTGAGCCGTACCGCCTTGTCGGCGGCCACGAACGCCGTGGTGCCGCCCGCGAGGAAGGCGACGACGAGGGCCTGCGGGACGATCCGCCGCCAGTTCCCGGCGGGGTTCGGGGCGGGGGCGCCGCGGCCCTTGGCGCGCCGGCGGCCGGGCCCGGCGCCCGGCCCCGGCACCGTGGGGGCGATCGGGGCGATCGGGGCGGCCGGGGCGGCTGAGGGACCGGCCGGGGGCGCGGCCCGGCGGCGGCCGGACCCGGGCGCCACGGGCGCCGCGGCCAGGGTGTCGGCCTCGGACAGCTCGACGGGCGACATGCCGCCCCGGCGGCGGCGCCCGCCGCGCGGGGCCGGTACCCCGGGCTCCGGCTCCCGGGCGGGCTCCGGGTCCCACGCGGCGGGTTCCGGGTCCGGGTCCCAGGCGGCGGATTCCGGGTCCCGGGCGGCGGGCCCGGGATCGCCCGCGCCGGCCGGCCAGGCCAAGGGCCGGGCCTCGTACGCCTCGGGGACGGGACCGCCACGGCGGTGACTGCCCTGCGTATCGCTCACGACGCTCGCTCCACTGGTGATCCGGCACCCTCCGGGTGCGGGCACGGCACCCTAGCGGAGGAGCCGTCACGCTCCAAAGCCGGACGGCTACCCAGCGTGTCGAAGCGGGCGCCGGATCAGTAGTCGAAGGCGCGGGCCGTGTTGGCCGCCAGCGCGGTGGCCATCGCGTCCTCGTCGATGCCGCGGACCGCGGCCATCGCCCGGACCGTCAGCGGAATGAGGTACGGGGCGTTGGGCCGTCCGCGGTAGGGCGCCGGGGTCAGGTAGGGCGCGTCCGTCTCGACGAGCACCAGCTCCAGCGGGGCCACGGCCAGGGCCTCGCGCAGCGGGCCCGCGTTCTTGAAGGTGACGGTGCCGGCGAAGGACATGTAGTACCCGGCGGCGGCGCACTCGCGGGCCATGTCGGCGTCCCCGGAGTAGCAGTGGAAGACGGTGCGTTCCGGGGCACCCTCCTCGCGCAGGACGCGCAGCACGTCCGCGTGGGCGTCGCGGTCGTGGATGACGAGGGCCTTGCCCTGCCGCTTGGCGATCTCGATGTGCGCGCGGAAGGAGCGCTCCTGCGCGGCCATGCCCTCCGGGCCGGTGCGGAAGTGGTCGAGGCCGGTCTCGCCGACCGCCTTGACGTGGCCGAGCGCGGCCAGCGCCTCGATCTCGGCGAGCGCCTCGTCGAGCGCGCCCTCCCCGCCGCCGGTCCGGGCACCCTGGCGCGACCAGCCGTCCGGATCGCCGTGCACGATCCGCGGGGCTTCGTTCGGGTGAAGGGCGACGGCCGCGTGGACGTTCGCGTACGCGGCCGCGGTCTCGGCGGCCCACCGGGAGCCCTTCACGTCGCAGCCCACCTGGACGACGGTGGTCACGCCCACCGAGGCGGCCTTCGCGAGGCCCTCCTCGACGGTGCCCGACTGCATGTCGAGGTGGGTGTGCGAGTCCGCCACCGCCACCCGGAGGGGCTCGGGCAGCGGCGGCGGTGCGTCCTTGGAGGAGGAAGGGCTCATACAGCCGATCTTATGACCGGCGGAAGAACCCCATCAGACGGGCGAGCAGGCCCCGGCGCTCCTCGGGCCGGTCCACGGCGACGGGACCGGGGGCGTCGTGCGTGCGGGGCGCCCTGCGCGGTTTCGGGGTCCGGGGGACGTTCGCGCCGGCGGGCACCGGTCCGGCGATCCCCGGGGCGATCTGGTGGTGGTAGAGGTGGTCGATCATGCCCAGGACCGAGGAGACCTGCCCGGCCCGCATGATCCGTACGACGTGTCCGCCGCAGTTCAGGCAGGTCGGGTTGGACAGCGGAGAGGGCACCCGCTCGCCGCCCACGGTGTACATGATGAACGGCTCCCCCTTGCCGTCGACGTGGTGCTCGATCGCGTACCCCTGCTCCCAGCCGTACCCGCACTTCATGCACGCGAAGGAGTACGCCTCGTGCACGGTGTGCACGTCGGGGGAGGTGACAGCGGCGGGGGCGGGTACCGGGGTGTCTGCTATCTCACTCATGCCAGCTCCTCTTGTTCCACTGGTGCCATTGCCAGTGGACGCCTCAACGGGCGGGAGCGCATCAGGCCCTGTCTACTGTTGGACGGTCTTTGGGCGACTCATTCCCAAAGCGCCCGGTGCGCGGTCTGAGCTTTGCCTTTCAGGCTAGCTCTTTACCTGCCTACGGCACCTTTTGTGCCGCGTTCTTTGCCGCGACCACGGCGTCGAACACCTCGCGCTTGGGTACGCCGGCCTCGGCCGCCACGGCCGCGATGGCCTCCTTGCGCCGCTCCCCCGCCTCCTCGCGCACCCGCACCCGGCGCACCAGCTCCTCGTCGTCCACGTCGCCGGGCGCGGCCGCCGGGGCGCCCTCGACCACGACGGTGATCTCCCCGCGCACCCCTTCGGCGGCCCAGGCCGCGAGCTCGCCGAGCCCGCCGCGCTTGACCTCCTCGTAGGTCTTCGTCAGTTCGCGGCAGACCGCGGCCCGCCGGTCGGCGCCGAAGACCTCGGCCATCGCGGCCAGGGTGTCGTCGAGCCGGTGCGGGGCCTCGAAGTAGACGAGCGTGCGCCGCTCGCCCTCGACCTCACGCAGCCGGCTGAGGCGCTCCCCCGCCTTGCGCGGCAGGAACCCCTCGAAGCAGAACCGGTCCACGGGCAGCCCGGACATGGCGAGCGCGGTGAGCACCGCGGACGGCCCGGGGACGGCGGTGACCTTGATGTCCTTCTCCACGGCGGCGGCGACCAGCCGGTAGCCGGGGTCGGAGACCGAGGGCATGCCCGCGTCCGTGACCAGCAGGACGCGCGCCCCGCCGGTCAGGGCCTCGACCAGCTCCGGGGTGCGCGCCGACTCGTTGCCCTCGAAGTACGACAGGACGCGCCCGGTGGTGTGCACGCCGAGGCCCTGGGTCAGCCGGCGCAGCCGCCGGGTGTCCTCGGCGGCGATCACATCGGCCCGCTCCAGCTCGGCCGCGAGGCGCGGCGGGGCGTCGGCGAGGTCGCCGATGGGAGTGCCGGCGAGCACGAGCGTGCCCATCAGGCCTTCGGCCGCGGCGGGGGTCGTGGTGGGCTGGGTACCGCGGGGCTGGTCAGTTGTCACCCGCCCATCCTCTCAGCCCCGTGCCCCGCCGCCCCCCGCCACTGGTGGCGCACACAGATCTCTTCCCTACGATGTGCCGGTGACCAGTACCGCGACGCCGCCGCCCAGCCCCGCGGGGGCCCCGCCCGCCTCCTGGGCGGAACGCGAAGACGATCCGCCCACCTGGCTGCGCCGGCTGCGCGGCTTCGGCTACGTGCCGCCCGCCGCGGGTTCCGCGCGCGCCGACGTCCGCACCCGCCTGGTGCCCCCGTACACCAAGCCGTCCCGGCAGCTGTGGATGACCTTCGGGCTGCCGCCCGAGGTGTGGGGGACCTGGCAGCGGATCGTTTCCTGGGTGGGGCCGCTGCTGGTGGCGGTGGTCGCCGGGGTGCTGCGGTTCGTGCACCTGGGCAGCCCGAAGGCGGTGATATTCGACGAGACGTACTACGCCAAGGACGCCTGGGCGACGATCCGCCAGGGGTACGAGGCGAGCTGGCCCAAGGACATCGACAAGTCGATCCTCGCCAACCCGGCCGGGGTCGCCCTCCCCACGGATCCGGGGTACGTCGTGCACCCGCCCGTCGGCAAATGGGTGATCGGGCTCGGCGAGTGGATGTTCGGCTTCACCCCCTTCGGCTGGCGGTTCATGACCGCCGTGCTCGGCACCCTGTCGGTGCTGATGCTGTGCCGGATCGGGCGCCGCCTCTTCCGCTCGACGTTCCTCGGCTGCCTGGCGGGTGCGCTGCTGGCGGTGGACGGCCTGCATCTGGTGATGAGCCGCACCGCGCTGCTGGACCTGGTGCTGATGTTCTTCGTGCTCGCCGCCTTCGGGGCCCTGCTCATCGACCGCGACCGGGCCCGGGCCCGGCTCGCGGACGCGCTGCCGGTCGATCCGGAGGGCCGCGCCCGGCCGGACGCGAAGATCGCCGAGACACTGCGGCTGGGCTGGCGGCCGTACCGGATCCTGGCCGGCGTCTGCCTGGGTCTGGCCGCGGGCACGAAGTGGAACGGCTTCGTCGTCCTCGCCTTCTTCGGCGTCCTCACCGTCCTGTGGGACGCCGCCGCGCGCCGCACCGCGGGCGCGGGTGCCCCGTACGCCTCGATGCTGCGCCGGGACGCGCTGCCCGCGTTCGTCTCCACCGTGCCGGTCGCGGTGGCGACGTACGTGGCCTCGTGGTCGGGCTGGATCCTCAGCCCGGACAACGGCAAGGGCGGCTATCTGCGCGACTGGGCGGCCAAGTACGACCAGGGCAGTTCGCTGGGGTTCCTGCCGGAGTGGCTGCGCAGCCTGTGGCACTACGAGACCGAGGTCTACAGGTTCCACGTCGGTCTGACCTCGGGGCACACCTACGAGTCCAACCCGTGGAGCTGGCTGGTCCTGGGCCGGCCCGTCTCGTACTTCTACGAGTCCCCCGAACCCGGCACCGACGGCTGCCCGGCGACGGCGGCGGGCAAGTGCGCCCGCGAGGTGCTGGCCCTCGGCACCCCGCTGCTGTGGTGGGCGGGCTGCTTCGCCCTGCTGTACGTGCTGTGGCGGTGGTTCTTCCGCCGCGACTGGCGGGCGGGTGCGATCGCGTGCGCGCTGGCGGCGGGTCTGCTGCCCTGGTTCAACTACCAGGAGCGGACGATCTTCTACTTCTACGCGGTGGTCTTCGTCCCGTACCTGTGCCTGGCGGTGGCGATGATGATCGGCGCCCTGCTGGGCCCGGCCGGCTCCTCCGAGCGCCGGCGGGCGCTGGGCGCGATCGGGGCGGGTGTGCTGGTCCTGCTGATCGCGTGGAACTTCATCTACTTCTGGCCCATCTACACGGGCCAGACCCTCCCCATGGACTCCTGGCGCGGCCGCATGTGGCTGGACACCTGGGTCTAGCAGCGCAAACGAGGGCCCCGATGCCGGACGGCGTCGGGGCCCTCGTGGTTGTCATGGGTCGTTGCGTGCCGTCGGAGGTCCTCTCTCAACGGACCACAGACGGCCCAGATGCACGACGCCGAACCGTGTCACTGCTGGTTCGGGAGGTGATCCGACCGTGCCCCGCCTCACCGCCCAAAGAGTGCCAGCAGTCCCGTTGCCACCCCCATCGTCGCGGCGAAGGCCACGCCGGCGCGGGAGACAGCCCCGGGGATCGTGGCGCCGTCGGCCCTGGCCAGTACGCCGGCCACCACCGCACACAGCAGGGCAATAAAGAGTGCGATGAGGACGGCCATGCCGAGCAGGGCGTCGTGGGTGCCGAAGGTCATCACGGTGCTCCATTTCCATGTGGTGGGCGCACATCCAGTGGTGGCGCCTCGCTGCCATGACCTTCGAGGTTTCGATGTTCGGTGATGCGTGGCCTGGTCCAGAATGAACACTCCTGAACACCCGGGGGGCGAAGTGCCGATGAGCGAGACCGACCCGCTGGCGATGCTGCACCAGGTCCTGCGGCTCGCTCGGCTGAGTCAGAAGCTGAGCATGACGGCGGTGGTCACCCGTTCGGGACTGAGTCGCACCACCGTCAGCCAGGCTTTCAATTCCTCCACCCCGCCGAGCGAGGAGACCCTCGCCGCGCTGGCTCCCGTCCTGCGGCTGAACCTGGAAACACTGCTCGCTCACCGCAGGGCGTGCCCTGGACCACGTAGCCCCAACTCGGCACGGGGCTCAACCGTCAAGTCCGCCAGGCCCGTCGGGCCCGTTCCGGAGGACGACGCGGTCTTCGAGACCCGCTACCGCGACTACCTCAAAACTCGCCATGGCCAGCTGACGGTTGTCGGCTTGGACCTGCGTGGGCCGGCTGCCTCCAGCTGGCCCCTGGACGCTGCCTACTTGAGCCTGGAGCTGGCGGATTCGGACACCGAGGGGCAGCGGGTGGAACGGGCCGAGCATGCCCTACGCCGGAACAACCGCTTGCTCATCAGGGGCCTGGCCGGCAGCGGCAAGACCACCCTGCTCCAGTGGATCGCCTGTGCAGCAGCGGACGGCGACCCGTTGGGGCCCAACGATGGCCCCGACCAGCCCCCCGTTGCGTTCGTCCTGCCGCTGCGCACATTTGCGCGTCGCAGCGAAGGACTGCCCACCCCGCAAGAGTTCCTGTCAGCCGTGGGCTGCCCCCTCGCCGGCGCCCAGCCCGCAGGGTGGACGGATCGGGTTCTCGACTCGGGACGCGGGATCGTGCTGGTCGACGGCCTGGACGAAGTGCCTGAACTCATGCGCGACCGGACCAGCACCTGGCTGCAAGAGCTGGTCGCGGCATATGCACGTGCCCGGTTCGTGGTCACCACGCGCCCTACGGCTGTATCGGAGGGCTGGCTGGCCGCGTCGGGCTTCCGGGAGCTCACGGTCCGACCAATGAGCCGCGCCGACGTAACGGTCTTCGTCGCGCGCTGGCACACGGCAGCCAAGGCGAGCACCGACGATCCCGAAGTGCAGAGCCATCTTGACGGCCTCGAGAACGACCTCAAGGAGCAGGTCCGCGCGAAGCGGGACCTGTCGCTGTTGACCACTACGCCGCTGCTGTGCGCGCTGGTATGCGCACTGCACCGGGACCGCCGCGGTCAGCTCCCACACGACCGCGTGGAGTTGTACGAAGCAGCGCTGACGATGTTCCTCTATCGCCGGGACCACGAGCGCGAGGTCGTAGCTCCCGAAGGCTTCACCCTCAGCGAGAAGGAGAGCGTGCAGCTCCTCCAGAAGCTTGCATACTGGCTGATCCGCAACGGCCAGACAGAGATGCCCCATGCCACCGCACTGGCCATCATGGCCGATGCTCTGATGTCGATGCACGGGGTTGCCCAGCAAGGCGATGCGATGCAGTTGTTGAACCATCTGCTGACGCGGAGCGGCCTGCTGCGCAGGCCCACGCCGGACACGATCGACTTCGTCCACCGGACATTCCAGGACTTCCTGGGTGCAAAAGCGGCCGTTGAGGCGCACGATCTCCTACTCATTGCCCGAAATGCCCATGACGCGCAGTGGGAAGACGTCGTACGGATGGCGGTCGCACATGCCCGGGAAGACGAGCGGGTCGCGCTGCTCGAGGCCATCCTTGCCCGCTCGGATGAGGAGGAGTACCGCAAACGGCTCGCCCTGCTGGCACTGGCTTGCCTCCGGCACGCAACCGAGCTCCCCCCGGCCACCCGCGAGAAGGTCGAGAGGAATGCGGGATCCCTCTTGCCGCCACAAACCTGGACAGATGCAATAGAACTAGGCAGGATTGGGCCGCTCGTGCTCGACCTGCTGCCCAGTGCTGTCGATACGCCCGATCAGCAGGCGCGCTACTCGATCCGCACCGCCAAGGAAATCAGCGGCGACGGCGCCCTCGCGTACCTCAAATCCTTCAGCGGCATACGAGACTTTGGGGCTCGGGCGGGACTGTGCACAGGGTGGACCGACTTCGATCCGGACGAGTACGTGGCACAGGTACTCGTACCCATGACAGGTGAACTCCCGGACATCCAGATCACGGAGGATCGGCAGATTCAGGCAATCCGACCTCTCCGGGTAACGCGCGTCACCCTGCGCGGGAACCACTCTGCAGAGGCGATCAGCCGGCTACCCCACCCGGAGCGGCTCAGGTCGCTGGAACTCTCTTACAACAACTGCATCTCGGATCTTGGTCAGCTGGCCACTCTATTTCCGCAGCTCGAAGAGCTGCGGCTGAACCATTGCGTTCAGGTCAGCGACCTCAAGGGCCTTGCCACCACGACGATTAACAGGCTCAGGCTCACCGAGCTCAGCATGCTGCGGAGCCTCGGGCCCTTGGAGCAGATGGCAGACCTTCGCTCGCTGGTGCTTCAGGGACTCGATGAGCTCACCCCCTCTCGCGTACCCGCCCTTCCGCAACTTGAGTGGCTCGACGTAGACCACACCGGCTTCCTCAACGTGCTCGACCGCTGGCCTGGCCTTACTCGGCTGTCCCTCCAAGGACCGGGATTCCTTCGCCGCAGCAGAGTCGCGCTGCCTCCGCGTCTGACCCTCCTGGATCTGTGGGGTGTCGACCTGGGAACGCTTAAACGTCCACGGATCGGGTGGCTCTCGCAGATAACCGACGCGACCCTCAGCACACCATCCAACATCGTGGCTCCCCTCGTCGATCTCTTCCCAGGCGTCCGCTCCCTCTCCATCGCCGCGATTCATAGGGGTACTGAGGTGGACGTAAGTCCTCTCATCGAACTGCCCCAGCTGAGCACGCTGGTCCTGGACGGGTTCGCCCGCGTCATCGGCACCGAGGCTTTTGCTCCCAATGTCGTCATCGAGCACGCCTAGACGAGCGGCCGCATGCGGCTGGACACTCGGTCCAGCGGCGGGGCAACGAGCCCGATCCAACGAAGGCAAGCAGTGGGGAATGCCGTAGGCCCCGCACTGGAGCGGGGCCTACATTCATCTGTCACTCACTCGACGGACCGGCCACCCTGTGGACTCTCGGCAACGAAACGACAGGCCGCCAGGCCGAGGGTCGCGAGCCCGAGGAACGTGGCTCCTGCCCCACCGAGGACCAGTTTGGCCTCGACTCCGATGACGGAGAGCACGAAGCCGACACCGATCGCCATGCACGCACTCGCCAGCAGGACGATCGCCAGCCAGACACCCCGCCCGGTCACGGTGTTGATGCTCATCCAGCCCTCCTCCCCCAGCGCTTCGCACTGGGCTCACCATCCACACCGGCCACCCCTGGGCCGGGAGTTAGACGGTGACAGAAGCAAAACAGCAGGTCAAAAGCCTGTGATTACACTCCTGAAGGCGACACAAGACTATTGTGGTGGACAGTGTCGAAGCCCACGCTGTAGACAGAGCGACACAGCACTGAAGACAGCCCCCCTCCCTGGAGGCAAGGGAGGGACAACCGTGAACTGCTGAGTACCCCCGTGCACTCCTGGACCCCCGGTTTCTCCTGCAAGAAGGTCAAGAACGTTGCTGACGCCCGATCAGGTTGCCGCCATCGAGTCGCTGCGGAAGGCGGCCGCCAAGGCGGCCCGCTCCGGCAACGTGTCCTTCTCTCCGAGCTTCGTCCGCTCGTTCGAGGCTGACGGTCCGCCTCCCTTGGCCCGCCTGATCCAGGGTGGCAGGGGCGGCGAGGTGCGGCTCAAGACGTATCTGTCCATCGTCATGATGGCCACTGCCGCGCCGTTCGACGTCAAGCGACCTCCGACCCCTCAGGCATGGTCCCGCCTCCTGCTCCTGCCCAAGGAGTCCGGCCCGCGCCGCATTGCCAACAACATCAAATGGCTGTCGGAGAAGGGCTTCATAGAGCTGGGCCCACGCCGTGGGTACGCGCCGTGCGCCATCCAACTCCTGTCCATGGACGGCAAGGGTGGCGAGTTCGAACGCGCCAGCCTCATGGGGCGATACGTAGGAGTCCCGATCCAGTTCTGGACCAATGGATGGATCCTGGCACTTTCGGCCACGGCAATCGCCCTGCTTTTCGCCCTCCTTGAGTCTCAGGGTGGGCACGCCACCCCGCGATACGTCACAAAGGATCGCCGGGAATCGTACGGAATCTCACACAATTCGTGGACCGAGGGCCGAAAGGAGCTGGAGCGGCACAAGTTCCTGACCGTCACCCGCGTACCGCAGGGCAGCGACTTCGACTACCAACGACTGCGAAATTCCTACTGGATTGATGACGCACGGTTCCTCGACGCACCGGGAACCGCTCTTCATTCCGGCGCGACGAAGGTTCCGGACGTTGACGTGTGGGACTTCGTGACAGCTCGGTCGGCAGGATCGCCAACCGTTCCGATCAGTGCAGACGCATCTTCCGGCAACCGCTGACAGCCAACCCACTGTCAGCGTGGGCGGTCGGCACAAGCCCTATCGCCCGTGATCACGCGGATGGCGACGAGGCGGTTCCGGACCACGGGGCCGCCGCCGCACAACGTGCCGGCGGGGCGGTACGCGATCATGGGACCCACGCGTGGCGTCTCCCCGCCACGCTGCCTGCCGCTGCGTCATCCGGGCCGTCATGTGCGAGGAATAGGCGCTCCAAATGGCACCGAGCGCTCCCACTGCCGCGATGGCCAGCCCCACCCACTGCTTGCTGTCATCACCCGTCTCACCTTCCGTTCCTGGTGGCGGCGCGTGGTGCATGATCGGCTCGCACATTACTGCCAGGCCGATCAGAACCAATACCACTGAGAGGGCAGCCACGAGGAGACGGCGACGCTTGCGCCACACGCGAGGATCCATGGTGAGCGCCTCCGTGAATAGTTCCAGTATGTCCACGGTCGGCTCCGCTCGCGATGGCGCACGGTCAACCCTGGGCTCCGCCGGAAGAGCAAAAGCGCCCAGTTGACGGACCCGAACGGCAGCCTCGCAACTCACCGGGCAAGAAGTGCGGGACGGACCCGATCGGCAGGATGCACGACGGTCAGATCTTGAAGGCCCCGGCACGCAATGATGTCGGGGCCTTTGCCGTCGCCCCTAGCGGGAGGCCTCGCAGGCGGAGGCCGCGACGTCCTTGCTCGCGCCGACCGCGACCAGGCTGGCGTTGCAGCTGGTCAGGTTGCCGATGTACCCCTGGTAGCACGCCTCCCCGGCGCCGTCCGTGGCCTTCGGGGCGTGCTGGGCGACGTACTGCTCGCACGCCTTGACGTCCGCGTGGACGGACGGGGCGGCGATGACGGTGCCGCCGAGGGCGAGGGCCAGGGCTGCCAGGATGCTGGGGATACGAGCCGACGGACGCATGCGGATGCACCTGCTCTCTCGGTGGGGCACGCGGTCCGCCGACGCGCAGGACCGCGGGCGGGGGCGGCTGCGCGGAGCGGGCGCTCCGGGGGGCGACCGGCTCGGCGCATCGGTCACCCTCGCCCTTCCGACGCTAGAACACGGCGCCGGAGCACGCACTTTCGGGCCGCGCCGGTGCCGGCCCTGCGGCGCTTTTCGGCCACCAGGGCCGACGGGAGGTTCCGGTCGGGTAACAACGACACACCGACCGACTCCGCAGCGTAAGGTCTGACCCAAGGGTTCTTTGAACATGTTCAGGGGGCCGTGACCACGGGGGAGGACAAGTGAACGGGGCAGCGAAGGGCGCCGTCATCGGCGGGGTGTTTCTCGCGATGCTCGGCGGCGCCGGGTACGGGGTGTACACGCTGGTCGGGGACAGCGGTGACGACGGCGCGGACGGCGAGATCTCCGTCCAGGCCGAGAAGGGCAGCGGGCCCGTCAGTGAGAAGGACGCCGCCAGGACCGCCAAGGCATTCCTGGCCGCATGGGCGTCCGGGGACGAGCGGGCGGCCGCCGACCTGACGAACAACGCCGCGGCCGCGCAGGCCGCCGTAGGGGAGTACAGGACCAAGGCGTACGTGTCCAAGGCCGTCATCACCCCCGGTACGCCGAACGGCACCACCGTGCCCTTCAGGGTCGAGGCGGAGATCACCTACGAGGGCACCACCAAGCCGCTGGCCTACGACTCCCGGCTGACCGTGGTACGCGGGCGCAGCAGCGGGAAGCCGCTGGTCGACTGGCAGCCCTCGGTGATCCACCCGCAGCTCCAGAAGGACGAGAAGCTGCGCGCGGGCGCCCCCGCGAGCCCGCCCGTCAAGGCCGTGGACCGCAACGGCGAGGAGCTGACCGCGGAGAAGTACCCCTCGCTGCGCCAGGTCCTCGACGAGCTGCGCCAGACCTACGGCGGCAAGGCGGGCGGCAGGGCCGGGGCCGAGGTGTGGATCGAGCCGGCCGCCAAGGAGGCGCCCAAGCGGACCCTGCTGACCCTGGTCGCGGGCGAGCCGAGCACCCTCAAGACGTACCTGGACGCGAAGGTGCAGGCGGCGGCCGAGCAGGCCGTCATCAAGTTCCCGGAGGCCTCGGTCGTGGCCGTCCAGCCGAGCAACGGGCACGTCCTGGCCGTTGCGAACAACCGCAAGGACGGCTTCAACGCGGCGATGCGGGGCAAGCGTGCGCCCGGTTCCACGATGAAGATCGTGACGGCGGCGATGCTGCTGGACCGCGGGCTGGTCGCGGCCGACAAGCCGGCCGAGTGCACCAAGGAGGCGGTCTGGGGCGGCCGCACCTTCCACAACCTGAAGAACTTCGACGCTCCGGGCGCGACCTTCGCGACCAGCTTCGCCAAGTCCTGCAACACCGCCTTCATCAAGCCGATCGACGGCGTGCGCGACGACGCCGCACTGTCGAAGGAGGCCACGGAGGTCTTCGGCATCGACCTGGACTGGAAGACGGGGATCCCGTCCTCCG
Source organism: Streptomyces sp. NPDC054932 (assembly GCF_053610205.1). Classification (NCBI taxonomy): domain Bacteria; kingdom Bacillati; phylum Actinomycetota; class Actinomycetes; order Kitasatosporales; family Streptomycetaceae; genus Streptomyces; species Streptomyces sp. NPDC054932. The sequence continues at coordinate 15,163 of NZ_JBSGXU010000148.1, forward strand.
ACGGCAAGGTCCCGGTGGCGACCGGCGCGGAGGAAGCGGCCGGGTACATCGGCCAGGGCAGGATCACCATGAATCCGCTGAACGTCGCCTCCATCACCGCGACCGCGCGCACCGGCGTCTTCCGCCAGCCGCTGCTGGTCCCGCCGGAGCTCGACGGCCGGACGGTCGCCACGGCGAAGCGCAGGATGAAGTCCTCGGTGCAGCAGCAGCTCGTCGGCATGATGAGGCTGACGGCGACCAGCGGCACCGCGCGCGAGGCCATGGCCTCGGTCGGCGGCTCGGACAAGGGCGCGAAGACCGGCTCGGCCGAGGTCGGCGGTGCCGGGGACAGTCCGGACAGCTGGTTCACCGGCTTCAGCGGCGACGTGGCCGCTGCCGCGATGGTCGAGGGCGGCGGGCACGGCGGCGAGGCGGCGGGCCCGATCGTCGCCCGGGTGCTGAACGCGGGCTGACGGACGCGGGCCGACGGACGCGGGCCGACGGACGCCGCTGACGGACGCGGGCCGACCGACCTCTCCGCGCGGCGGAACGCGCTAGCGTCCGGGCATGACGACCACAGCGCACCCCCGTTTCGCCGAGGCACTGACCGCCCTCGGCATCGACGCCGAGGTACGGGCCTTCCCGGAGGCCACCCGGACCGCCGCGGAGGCCGCGGCGGCGATCGGCTGCGAGCTCGGCCAGATCGTCAAGTCGCTGATCTTCGCGGCGGACGGCGTCCCCGTCCTGGTCCTGATGGACGGGGCCTCCCGCGTCGACGTCGCGGCGGTCGGCCGCGAGCTGGGCGTGGCCCGGGTGACCCGCGCGGACGCGGCGGTGGTCCGGGAGACCACCGGCTACGCCATCGGCGGGGTGCCGCCCTTCGGGCACCGTACGCGCACGCGGGTGCTGGCCGACCGGTCGCTGCTGGCCCACGACACGGTCTGGGCGGCGGCCGGGACCCCGCACACGGTGTTCCCGATGGCTCCCGGCGAGCTCATCAGGTACGCCGGGGCCACCGTGGCCGACGTGCGCGAGCAGCCGTCGGAGCCCACGCGGCCCCATGGCCCGTCAGAGGGCTGACCGCAGGGCCCGGACGAGGGCCTGCGCCCGGGGGTCCGCGGTGACCGACTTGGCCAGGGCGTTGGTGACGTAGCCGAAGCCGATGCCCGCCTCCGGGTCGGCGAAGGCCAGGGATCCGCCGCGGCCGGGGTGGCCGAAGGAGGCGGGCGAGAGCAGCGGCGAGGCCGGGCCGTGCAGCATGTAGCCGGCGCCGAAGCGGGTGTTGACGACCAGTACCCGGTCCGGCCCGGCGGAGTGCTCCCGGGCGGCGAGCGCGGTGGTGGCCGGGGTGAAGATCCGGGCGCCGTCCTCGACCACGCCGATCGTGGCCCCGTAGAAGCGGGCCAGGGCGCGGGCCGTGCCGATGCCGTTCGAGGCGGGGAGCTCGGCGGTCCGGTAGGCGGGGTCGTTCTCGTCGGGCAGCGGGTCGATGGCGGCGAAGGCGCGCCGGGTGAGGGAGTCCGGGTCGGCGTAGGCCTCGGAAACGTTTCGCCGCGGCCGGGTCCGCAGCATGCCCGCGCTCTCGGGCGGTTCGACCGGGGCCACCCGGCCCACCCGGTGGGCCTCGCTCTCCGGCAGGCCGATCCAGAACTCCAGCCCCAGCGGCTCGGCGATCTCCTCCGCCAGGACGCAGCCGAGTGTGCGGCCGGTCGCCCGCAGCACCAGCTCGGACAGCAGCCAGCTGTAGGTCTGCGCGTGGTAGCCGTGCTCGGTGCCCGGCTCCCAGAAGGGCTGCTGCGCGGCCACCGCGCGCGCCCCGGACACCCCGTCGGCGGCCTCGGCGGCGGTCAGCCCCCGGTCCAGCGCCGGTATGCCCGCACGGTGCGCGAGGACGTCGCGGACCAGGATCCGCTCCTTGCCGCCCTCCTTGAACTCCGGCCAGTACGAGCCCACGGGCGCGTCCAGGTCCAGCAGTCCGCGCTGGTGCAGCAGCAGCGGTACGGCGGCGGCCACTCCCTTGGTGGCGGAGCGGACGATCTGTGCGGTGTCCTCGGCCCACGGCTGCGTGCCCTCGGCGTCCCGGGTGCCGCCCCACAGGTCGACGACCTTGCGGCCGTCGCGGTACACGGCCACGGCCGCGCCCCGGTCCCCGAGCACCTCGAAGTTGCGTACGAACGCGTCCCTGACGGGCTCGAAGCCCTCCGCCACCGTCCCGTGGACATCCACGTCTACTCCCAGCACCTGCCTGGGCGCCCCGACGGCGCCCACGTCAGGATGCAACGCCCGCCGGACGGTCCTGCTTCCCGGGTCCCCCGGAGCGGGGCCGCGGGCCCGCTTCGGGGGACCGGCCCGGCGCCGGTCAGCGCGAGCGGCGCGTCAGCAGGGGCGTGCGGGGGTCGAAGCCGAAGGGGAGCTCCAGCCGGTGGGCGTGCATCAGCGCCTCGTCGCACAGGAGCTCCTGCGTGCGGCCGTCCGCCGCGATGACCCCTTCGCTGAGGATCACCGAGCGCGGGCACAGTTCCAGCGCGTACGGCAGGTCGTGCGTCACCATCAGCACGGTCACGTCGAGCGAGCGCAGGATGTCCGCGAGCTCGCGGCGCGAGGCCGGGTCCAGGTTGGACGAGGGTTCGTCCAGGACCAGGATCTCGGGCCGCATGGCCAGTACGGTCGCCACCGCGACGCGGCGGCGCTGCCCGAAGGACAGGTGGTGCGGCGGCCGGTCGGCGAACTCCGCCATGCCGACCTGGTCCAGGGCCGCCCGGACCCGCTCCTCCAGCTCTGCGCCGCGCATTCCGGCGGCGGCCGGGCCGAAGGCCACGTCCTCCCGCACGGTCGGCATGAACAGCTGGTCGTCGGGGTCCTGGAAGACGATTCCGACCCGGCGGCGGATCTCGGCGAGGTTGCGCTTCTCCACCGGCAGCCCGGCCACGGCCACGGTGCCGACCCCGCCGGCGAGGATGCCGTTGAGGTGCAGCACCAGCGTGGTCTTGCCGGCGCCGTTGGGTCCGAGCAGGGCGACCCGCTCGCCCTGCCCGACGGTCAGGTCCACCCCGAAGAGGGCCTGGTGTCCGTCGGGGTAGGCGTAGGCGAGGCCGGAGACTTCCAGCGAAGGGGAGAGGTTCACAGCGTCCATCCCATCAGACAGACGGCGAGTGCCGTCACCGGGAGCACGGCCGCGTACGCCCACTGGGTACGGGTGGCCGCGACCTCGTCGATCACCGGCATCGAGCCGGCGTAACCGCGGCTGACCATCGCGAGGTAGACCCGCTCACCGCGTTCGTAGGAGCGGATGAACAGCGCGCCGGCGGTCTTGGCCAGCACCCCCCAGTGCCGGATTCCGCTCGCTTCGAAGCCGCGCGAGCGGCGGGCGATGGACATCCGGCGCAGCTCGTCGCTGATCACGTCGCCGTAGCGGATCATGAAGGAGGCGATCTGGACGAGCAGGGGCGGCAGCTTCAGCCGCTGCAGGCCCAGCAGCAGGGCGCGCAGCTCGGTCGTCGAGGCGAGCAGGACGGACGCGGCCACGCCGAGCGTTCCCTTGGCGAGGACGTTCCAGGCACCCCACAGGCCGGAGACGCTGAGCGACATGCCGAGCACCTCCACCCGCTCGCCCTCGGCCACGAAGGGCATGAGCACGGCGAACGCGACGAAGGGGACCTCGATCAGCAGCCGCCGCAGCAGGAAGCCGGCCGGGATCCGGGCGACGGCGGCCACCCCCGCGATGAGGACGGCGTACAGGCCGAAGGCCCACACCGCCTCGCGCGGTGTGGACACGACGACCACGACGAAGGCGAGGGTCGCGGCGAGCTTGCAGTGCGGGGGCAGGCCGTGGACCGGCGAGTGGCCGTGGCGGTAGAGCTTGTGGGCGTGGCCGGCCCCCACGTCAGCCCGCCGAGACGGAGGTGGCGGTCAGGTCCTGCGTGCGGCGGCGGCGCACGGACCAGAAGATCCCGGTGCCGGCGACGACGGTCACACCGACGCCGATGACTCCGGCGAGGCCGCCGGACAGGCGGGCGTCGTCGACGTCCTTGACGCTGTAGTCGGCGAGCGGGGAGTCCGCCGCGGCGTGCTCCTCGACCTTCTCGTCGATGCCCTTGTCCGCGGCGACCTTCTCCAGGCCGTCGGGGTCGGCGGAGGCGTAGAAGGAGACGAAGCCGGCGAGCACGAGGGCGGTGACCAGGCCGGTCGCCCACACCTTCTTCGTCGATCCGGCGCCCGCGGCGGCGGGCACGGCGGCCGCGGCCGGTGCGTCGACGAGCGCGCCGTCGACGCGCAGCTTCAGGGGCGCGGTCAGGCCGCGGGCACCGTGCACCAGGTCGGGGCGTACGGCGATCACGGCGCCCACGGTCGCGGCGGTGATGGCGGCCTCGCCGATGCCGATGAGCACGTGCACGCCGACCATGGCCGTGAGCACCTTGCCGATGGGCACGTCGGTGGTGCCGCCGACGGCGTAGACGGCGGTGAAGGCGGCGGCCGCGGCGGGCACCGAGAGGAGGGCGCCGGCGAAGGCGGCCGCGGTCACGGAGCGGCGGGTGGGCGGCAGGAGGCCGACCAGCCCGCGGAAGATCGCGTAGGCGACGACGACGGTGACGACACCCATGACGGTGACGTTGACGCCGAGGGCGGTCAGCCCGCCGTCGGCGAAGAGGATGCCCTGCATGAGCAGGACGACGGAGACGCACAGCACCCCTGTGTAGGGGCCGACGAGTATCGCGGCGAGCGCCCCGCCCAGGAGATGGCCGCTGGTGCCGGCGGCGACGGGGAAGTTCAGCATCTGGACGGCGAAGATGAAGGCGGCGACGAGGCCGGCGAGCGGCGCGGTCCGTTCGTCGAGTTCGCGGCGGGCGCCGCGGAGGCTGACGGCCACCGCGGCTGCGGCGACCACTCCGGCGGCCACCGAGACGGGTGCGTTGATGAATCCGTCGGGCACATGCATGGAATGGCTCCGCTTCTTACGCAGTCTTTAGCTGTTCAACCATAGTGCCCAGTTGCAAACCGTTGGCAAGAGCGGGTGCATCACAAATGGAGCCGCGCGTTTTCGTGGGAATGTGCGAGGCTGGACGGGACAAACGGACGCAAATGTTCCGATTTCGAGGAGTCTGGCCGATGTCAGCCACCGCCGGGAATCCACCAGCCACCGCGACCGCCACTGCCACCGCCACCGCCACCGGTGTCGAGGAACGGGTCCGAGCCCGTGTGATCACGGACGATCCCCTCTACCGGACCATCCCGGTCGCCCTGCGCTTCGCCCTCGCCGAGCCGCTGGCCGTACGGATCGTCTTCCCGGCGGGCCTGTCCCCCGAGGGCACCGACAACGAGTGGGTCTTCCCCCGCGCCCTCCTGGAGGCGGGCCTCCAGGCCCCGACCGGAACCGGGGACGTACGCATCTGGCCCTGCGGCCGCGTCCAGGCGGTCGTCGAGTTCCACTCCCCCGAGGGCGTCGCCGTGGTGCAGTTCGACATCGCCGCGCTGCGCCGGTTCCTGCGGCGGACGTACGCCCCCGCGGCCGCCGCCACCCGTTAGGCGCAAAGAGGCCCGGCCCCGTACCGCCCGGTGATCGGGCGGTACG
>NZ_JBSGXU010000149.1:0-20694 GCF_053610205.1 Streptomyces sp. NPDC054932
GGGCCGACGTCCTCTTCGCCATGCTCCGAGACGGCACCTTCTACGAGCCCCAACCCGCCCCATCACCTTGACCAAACCCATAGGGGCACCCCCCCCTCGATCCGCGCCTCACCGAGGACTTGCGCTGCTGGCACATCGCACCGGCAAGCCGCCCGGGATCCGTCGCACTCACAGGACGCTCGTACTTCGCTGACGGAGACGGCCTGACCGTCCTTCTCCGAGTGTCCGGAGACGACGCCTTGGCCAGCGACGGCGGCACCATGGTTTCTCGCTTGGCCGATGCTGGAGTCGACGTCTGGGGCCCGACCCGAGCAGCGACCGCCTGGACCGAGACACTCAGCGCATTCCGCCTCAGCGAAGTGGACGGACGAATCGTTGGCCGCCGGCCCCTGCAACAGGCGGCGACGCTCGTATCGGACATCAGTAGTGCGATGCTGACCACCGACGGGCTGCGATGGCTCGCAGCCCCTGACCGGGACAGCAAGCTCGTGCGTCAGTTCTACGCGTACCTCGACGATGCCCGCATCGCCTACGACCGGCGCCCCACCGTGGAGCTCCCCCGCGGCGCCACGGTACGCCCCACCGCGCGCATCAACCTGCCCAAGCGAACAGTCCTGGTGCAGGCCGTCGGCGGCTCTGAGCAGGGCCTGGAGCATGCTCTGTCGCTCGTGCAGCGCATCGAGCGCGCGGACTACGCCTTCGACCAGCGCCTCGTGCTGCTGAAGGGCAACCCCCAAGCCTGGCCCGCCGACCACCTCGACCTCTTGGCGGACCACACACCAGTCGGGTTCTCCGACCGCATGGACGCGGTCACCCGATTCCTCAAAGAGGGCACTCCACTGGAACGCCCCGTCACATCGGAGCCGTAGGCTTCCCGCTCTCACACGACGTTTCCAGCTCCGCGCGGCGAAGAGGACCGGCCGAGCAATGTCTTGTCACTTGTGCACAACACCCGCCGCGCACTAACCCGCCCCCCTCATCCATGGATCGCAGACCCCGGCCGGGTTCGCCGCCAGGGTGGTGGGAGGCGACGGCCCGGCGGCGACCACCATCGCCCTTGACTACCAAGAGGCGGCGACGTAACCGGCAACCAGATCTAACTACTCGTCAGTAAAGTCAGCAAAAGGTCAGCATTCGTCCGACCAAACCTGGTTACAGCCTGCGACACATGAGACTCGACCGTCGGCGCCGAAGGCTCTCGCCCCGCATTCGACAGCCTCCCCTGCGAAACCAAAACCGGAGGGCCGGGCGCGATTACCACACCCAGCCCTCGCGCGCACAAACCAGCAGGTCAACGCACCCTTCCTCGCGCCTTCAGGTGGGTTGGGGGAAGATCTGGGGCCGGAATCGGAGGGCCGTCGTAGCCCTTCACCTCACCGAATCGCGACCCGTTCATCCAGTCTTCTCGGGCCTGCGCGATATCATCGTGTGACCGTCCGATCCAGTTCCAGAACATCACGATCTCCTCCTCGAACGGCTCGCCGCCCAGGAGCATCAGGCTCGCGTCCGAGGTGGCCCGTAGCGGGAGTTCCGTGCGGCCGCAGCCGAGGTAGAGCATCGAGCCCGGGAGGACCGGGACGTCGTCCACGTTGGCCTCGCCCGACATCGACAGGACCGCGTACTCGAAGTCCGGGTCCAGCGGGAGGCGGGTCTCCGTGCCGGCTGCGAGGGTCAGGTCCGCGCCCACGATCGGGCTGTACGCCGTGCCCGGCGAGGTCGCCGTGTCCAGGGTGCCCAGGATGACCGTCGCCGTCAGGCCCGGAGCCGTCACCCGCGGCAGTTCGGCGTGGTGCTGGAAGTGGGGTTCCACGTTGCGGTGGGCGTCCGGCAGGGCCACCCACAGCTGCGCGCCGTGCAGGAAGCGGGCGTGCGGGCGCGGGCTCTCCTCCGAGTGGCTGATGCCGCGGCCGGAGGTCATCAGGCCGAGCTCGCGGGGCCGGATCGTCTCGAGGCTGCCGACGCTGTCGCGGTGCAGCACCTCGCCCTCGTGCAGCCAGCTCACCGTCTGGAGCCCGGAGTGCGGATGCGGCGCGACCTGCATGCCGGGCTCGTCGGCGATGTCGTCCGGGCCGTAGTGGTCCACGAAGCACCAGGCGCCCACCATGCGGCGGCCCAGGTTCGGCAGGAGTCGGCGGACCTCGGTGGATTCTCCGAGCTTGACCGTACGCGGGCTGAGGAGCTCGCGCACCGGTTCGGCCACGACGAAACCGCGGCCGCCGCAGGCGGAGAGAGCGGGCTGGCGATCGAGATTGCTCATGTGGACAACCTAGCCCCGAGGGGGTGGCGCCGTGGAGCGGAATGTTCTGCGGGCAGGGCGTGTTGGAGGCAGCGGACAGACCACCTGAACGGAGGAAGGGACGCGATGAACGGGCCGACGGCGTACTTCGAGCACGGGACGGCAGCCGAGCGCTGGGCGCGCGCCCAGCTCTTCTTCGAGGCGAAGGAGTACGCGACGGCCGCCCGCGTCCTGGACGGGCTGGCGGGCGAGGCCCCGGAGCAGCTGGCGCCGCGGCTGCTCCTGGCCCGCGCCTACTACCACTCCGCCCAGCTCTCGCGCGCCGAGCAGGAGCTTCGCGCCATCCTGGAGCGCTGGCCGGTGGAGGACTACGCACGGCTGATGCTCGGTCGCACGCTGGAGCGGCTGGGCCGGGCCACCGAGGCCCGCCCCCACCTGCGGATGGCGGCCGCCATGGCGGGCGAGTTCCCCGAGTAGCGCGCCGCCCGGCCCCGTGCGTGCGGGGTCGGGCGGCCTCCTCGGATAGCCTGGGTCCCATATGAACCGCCTGACCACACCCTTCGGCTCCTACGAGCTCACCCGATTCCCCGAGGATCCGCGCGACCGGCTCCGTGCCTGGGACGCCGCCGACGAGTACCTGCTGCGCCATCTCGACTCCGGTACCGGGGAGCGCGGGCCGGTGGACCTGGCCGCCGCCGGCCAGGTCACGGTGCTCGGGGACCGCTGGGGGACGCTGACGACGGCGCTCGCCGCGTACCGCCCGACGCAGATCACCGACTCCGCGCTGACCCGTGCCGCCACCGCCGCGAACCTGGACCGGGCCGGCATCGGGACGTCCAAGTCGACGGTCACCCTGCTGACCACGCAGGACCCGCCGCCCGAGCGGATCGACGTCCTGCTGGTGCGCGTCCCCAAGAGCCTGGCGCTGCTGGAGGACCAGCTGTACCGGCTGGCGCCGCACGTGCACGCGGGCACCGTGGTGGTCGGCGCCGGCATGGTCAAGGAGATCCACACCTCCACGCTGCGCCTCTTCGAGAAGATCCTCGGCCCCACGAAGACCTCGCTCGCGGAGAAGAAGGCGCGGCTGATCTTCTGTACGCCGGGCACCCCCGGCGCGACCCGTCCCACGTCCGCCGGGCCGTGGCCGCTGACGTACACGGTGGACGAGGACGCGGGCTCGGGCTCCGGTCTGTCCGTCGTCAACCACGCCGGGATCTTCTGCGCCGACCGGCTCGACGTCGGCACCCGGTTCTTCCTGCAGAACCTGCCGACGAACACCGACGGCGCCCGGGTCGTGGACCTGGGCTGCGGCAACGGCGTCGTCGGCACGGCCGTCCAGGCCCATGACGCGGACGCCGAGGTCGTGTTCACCGACGAGTCCTACCAGGCGGTGGCCTCGGCGCGGGCGACGTACCGGGCGAACATCCGCGAGGGCCGGCGCACCGCCGAGTTCCACGTCGGCGACGGGGTCGCGATGCTCTCCCCCGCCTCGGTGGACCTGATCCTGAGCAACCCGCCGTTCCACTCCCACCAGGCCACGACGGACGCGACGGCCCTGCGGATGTTCGCGCAGTCGCGCAAGGTGCTGCGGCCGGGCGGCGAGCTATGGATCGTCGCCAACCGGCACATGGGCTACCACACCCATCTGCGCCGGCTCTTCGGCAACAGCGAAGTCGTCGCGAGCGAGCCGAGGTTCGTGGTCCTGCGTGCGGTCAAGCAGGACCGTCCGCGGCCCATGTGACCTGCCCGGAGGCACCTCCCGGCGCAGCCGGGGCGTCCTACACTCTGGCGCGTGAGCAGCCAGGTGGAGGACGGAAGCGGTGGCGGGCGCTACCGCCGGGAGGACGTGGCCCGGGCGGCCGGCGTCAAGGTGCGCAACCTGCGCTACTACCAGGAGCGCGGGCTGCTGCCGCCGCCGCGCCGGGAGGGCCGGATCGCCTGGTACTCCGACGACCATCTGACCCGGCTGCGCCTGATCAGCGATCTGCTGGGGCGCGGCTACACGGTCAACGGCATCGCCGAGCTGCTGCACGCGTGGGACGAGGGCGGCGGCCTGTCCCAACTACTGGGCCTGGAGCGGGAGATGACCCGGGACTGGGTGCATGAGGACCCGGTGACGATGACCCGGGCGCAGCTGCGGGAGCTGTTCGGCCCGACGGCGACCGCCGCGGACACCCGGCGGGCGGCCGAACTCGGCTACGTGACGATCGACGGGGACCGGGTCACCTATCCGAGCCGGCAGCTGCTGGAGGCGACGCTGACGCTGGTGCGCCAGGGGGTGCCGCTCGCGGAGATCCTGGACGCGGGGGAGTTCGTACAGGCGCAGGCGGCGGCGGTCGCGGACCGGTTCGTGGGGCTGTTCCGGCGGCACGTGATCGGTGCGGAGGGTCTGGAGGCCCTGGAGCGGCTTTCGGCCACGCAGCTGCAGCACATCACCGCGGCGGTGGCGGCCCTGCGGCCGGTGGCCGGAGAGGTGGTGACCGCGGAGTTCGCCCGGGCGATGGCCCGACGGGTGGACGCGGAACTCGCCGAACTGCTGCGTACGGAGCAGTAGGAGTCGGCTCAAAGGGTGCGCTCGCACAACCTTGCCAACCCCCATTGGCACTCTTACATTCAACTCGTCGGTAACAACGGTGCACAGCCGAAATAAGGGACGAGCTCATGACCGGTTCCCCCCATTTATCCGACCCTTCCAACCCTTCCAACCCTTCCGGCCCTTCCGGCCCTTCCGGCCCTTCCGCCGCTTCCAACCCTTCCGCCCCGTCCGACGACGGGCACGGTGACTCCGGCCGCGTCCGCTGGCGGCGGTTCGCCGTCCTGACCGTCCCCGCCGTCGCCGTGACCGCCGGCCTCGGCATCGCCCTGGCGCAGGGGGTGCTGGCCGCCTCGTTCGCCGTGTCGGGACAGCAGTTCAAGGTGTCGGCGAGCAGCCTGGAGGGCGAGGGCTTCGCCCAGTACGGCAGCGTGGACGTCAACGCCCGCGAGGAGCTCATCCCGGTGGCCGTCACCGCCATCCGGGAGGCCCGGCTCCACAACCTCTGCCAGTCCGTGGTCACCTCGCTCCCGGTGATCGGGGACATCTCGCTCAACCTCACTGCCGGAAGCAAGGCCCCGGTGGAGGCGGCCAATCTCTTCGTCGACGCGACCCAGCTCGCCGGCGACGCCGTCTTCACCAACATCGAGATCGGGCGTGACGCCTCCACCCTCGACAAGGGTCCGGCCGACGCCCAGGGGATGCAGGACCTCTTCGCCCAGCAGGCGGACACGGTCCGCATCACCGATCTCCAGCAGACGGCGTGGGCGACGAACGCCGGCACCTTCAAGCTCTCCGGGCTCAGCATGAACGTCAGCAAGGGCAAGAAGGAATGCTTCTGAGCCGCCCGCAGCGATGGCGGCGGTGGAGGCGCAGCAGGCCCTTCTGGGGCGGGCTGTTCGCGATCCTGGCCGGGTCGTGGATCTGCGTCCTGCCGCTGGCACCGCTGAAGATCATGCTCCAGCAGGGGGTGGCGGGGATCCCGTCCGTCCTGATGGGCATCGTGATGATCGTGCTCGGGCTCACCGCCTGGTTCTCTCCCCCTCAGCGCTCCCTCGCGGGTGTCCTCACCACCCTGATTGCCACTGCCGCACTGGTCCTGTCGAATCTGGGCGGGTTCCTGATCGGCACTCTGCTCGGCATTCTCGGCGGCGGCCTGATGTTCGCCTGGCAGCCGTACGCCGACCGCCGCCGAGCCGGGAACGCGGAGACCGCCACCGCCGCGCCCCCTCCCCCCACCCCGCACCCCGATCCCCAAGGAGTACAGCCATGAGCCGTACGCGCACCGCGCTCGCCCTGGGAACGGCCGCCGCCGGAGCCATCGCGCTCGCCTCGGTCACCGCATCCGCCGCGCCGTTACCCCTGGCCGGGTCGACCACCGTCACCCCGGCCGGGCACGCCTTCAAGGCCACCCTCAGCGGGAAGGCCACCCTCAAGGCCGGTTCGGTCACGGTGACCTGTACGGTCTCCGTCGCCACCGGCGCCGTGCCGGCCGCCCCCGGCAACAGCAACCCGGCCGGGCCCGTGTCGGCGCCGATCTCGGCGCCCACGTACAGCTCGTGCACCTCGAGCATGTGGGGAGTGACGCCCACGGTCACCACCAGCGGTGCCTGGTCGGTGTCGATGCAGGACGGCGCCCCGATCACCGCCACCATGGGTCTGCCGGTCGGCGGTCTGGTGGTCCAGACGAGCGGGCTCGCCTCCTGTACGGTCACCGCCGCCCCCACCGCCCCTGCGACCGTCGGCGGCACCTGGGTCAACGGCGCCCCGTCGACCCTGACCTTCACCAACGCCTCCGTACCGGTCACGGTCACCGGCGGGTTCGGCTGTCCGACCAGCGCGACCTCGTCCACCTTCAACGCGGTGTACAAGGTCACCGACACCACCGACCCGACGCAGCAGATCACCGTCGGGCCCTGACCGGGCACCACCCGCTCGCCCGTCCGGCGCCGGGGGAACCGGGGCCGGGCGGGCCGCAGCGTGCCCCCGTGCTCAGCGGCCCGCCCATGCCCCCGCGCGCTCGAAGCGGAAAATGCGTTGCCCCTCGGGAACGGACGGACCAAGCTCGCCGACATGTCCCACAGCACCGACCACCAGCCGTCGCAGCCCTCCGCCCCGCACCCGCCGCGACGGGACGTCAGCGACCTGTTCTCCGGCGGCCGCCTCACCGTGATCCCGCGCAGGGCCGCCCGGCGCGAGCAGTTGCTCGTCCACCTCACCGAGACCCTCTTCGCCGTGGACCGGGAGTACACGGAGCCCGAGGTCAACGACGCGCTGCGCACCGTGCACGAGGACTGCTCGGCGCTGCGGCGCCACCTCATCACGTCGGGGCTGCTCACGCGGACCCGTGACGGGAGCGCCTACCGGCGGTCGACGACCACCCGGTAGTGGGTCGTCAGCCGGCCGTCGTCACCGATCAGGTGGAAGGCGACGGCCGGGGGCTCGTCGAGGTGGACGTGCTCGGAGGGCCCGGCCGGCCCGGTCTCGCCCTCCCACGGAAGCCGCAGGGTGGAGACCACCCCGGGGGCCACCAGCACCGGACGCCCCGCGAAGGTGGTGGCGGCGGCGGTGTGGGCGTGCCCGCACAGGAAAGCGGTCAGATGCGGGTGGCGCTCGACGAGGGCGGCGAGCCGCTCCTCCCCGAACTGGCGGATCCCGTCCACGTACGGGGTGTGCAGCGGGACCGGCGGGTGGTGGAAGGCGACCAGTACGGGGGTCTCCCGCGGGGTGTCGGTCAGTACGCCGTCCAGCCAGGCCAGCGTGGACTCCTCCAGGAAGCCGTGGTGCTCGCCGGGGACGGACGAGTCGCACGCGGCGAGGACGAAGCCCTCGCCGCGCAGCACCCGGTCGACGGGCCCGGTGGAGGGGGACTCCTCCCCCAGCAGGCCGCGGCGGAAGGCGGCACGCTCGTCGTGGTTGCCGGGGCAGACCACCAGGGGGTGGCGCGAGCGCAGCAGCTTGGCGGCCTCCTCGTACTCGGCCGCCTCGCCGTGGTCGGCTATGTCCCCGCTGACGAGCACGGCGTCCAAGTCGTGGGGCAGGGCGTCGAGATACTCCATGACGGCACGGGTGCGGTCGGCCGCGCGCCGGTCACCGTCGAGATGGACGTCGCTGAGGTGGGCGATCACGATCACGTGCGGTGTCTCCTTCGTCTCTGGTCAAGAGATGTGGTGGACACATTCAACACGGCGGCCGACCGCCCGCCCCGTGCGGCCGCGGGTGCTCAGGTGCCGGTGCGCGGCCGCGCGCGGCGCAGCAGCACCCACCCGGCGGCCGTGAGCACGACCGCGCTCCCGGCGAGGGAGGTCACGGCGACTCCGGTGGAGGCGAGCGCGCCGCCGGTGGGGCCGGTCTGCGTACCCCCGGCGACCGTGCTGCCGGCCGAACCGCCGCCGACGGTGCCGGGCGCACCGGCGGAGCCGCCGTCGGAGCCGCCTGCCGAACCCCCGGTCGAGCCCGTCGAGTTGGTTCCGCCGTTCCCACCGGTTCCGCCGGTGCCACCGGTCGTCGTGGAGCCGCCGGTCGCGGTCGAGCCGCCGTTGCCGCCGCCCGTCGCGGTGTCCGCGATGGTGACGGTGAGGGTGGCGGGTTCGGTACGGCTCGCACCGGCGTCGTTGCTGAATTCCGCCCGGTAGCGCCGACCGCTGTCGGAGACCGCCGCCGTGAAGGTGTACGTCGGCGAGGTCGCGCCCTCCACGGCCCGCCAGGTCCGCCCCGCGTCCGTGCTGACCTGCCAGGCGACGGTGGGCCGCGGGGTCCCCTCGGCCTCCGCCGTCAGGGAGACCCGCGTACCGGCCACGACCGACCGGTCCGCCGGGCCCTTCGTGACCCGCGGGGACGTGGCCCGCTCCAGCCGGGTGATCCGCCCGGCGACCGGGTCCGATACGAACACGGCCGCGCCGCCGGGCTCGACGGCCACGGCCGCGCTCCCCAACTGCGCGTGCACGCCGGGGAGTACGACCGGCTTCGCGGCCTCCTGGAGGTCACGGGTGCGGTGGACGGTGAGCGCACCGTTGTTGTCGCTGCCCGGCTGCGAGGTGTCTCCCGCGTCCTGCCACACGACGTACGCCTCGTGCGTGGTGGCGTCGAAGCCCGCCGCGCGGGGCACGTCGGTGCCGGTGCCCCGCAGGGTGCCCAGCCGCTTGCCCGTCGCGTCGTGGACGACGACGGAGGAGTCCAGTCCGACCCATACCGCGCCGGTCTCGGGATCCACCTCCGTGAACCCGCCGAACCCGTCACCGGCCGGGAGTTCGACGGTCGCGGTGACCTTGAAGGTGGCGGTGTCGATCCGGTGCATGCGGCGGTTGCCGATGTCCGTGAACCACACCGTGCCGCGCGCCGCGTCGACCGCGAACCCGTCGCCGCCCTCCAGCGTGACGGAGCGCTTCACGGTCGCGGTGGCGATGTCCACCTCCGACAGTACGGGGCCCTGCGCGACCAGCACCGTCGAGGGAGTGAGACCCGGGGCGGCGTGGGTGACGGCCGCACCCGGCACCCACGCCCCCGCCGCCGCGGCGTCGCCGTCCTTGGCGGTGCCTATGCCGCGCAGCGGGTAGAAGAAGACCGCCCCGTCGCCGGGCAGTGGTGCGACGAGCTGCCGCACCGCCCGCCGGCCGAGGACGCCGCCCGGACCGGGAGCCTGGCCGACGGTGCTGCGCACCTTGCCGTCGGCGGGGTCCAGGACGTGCAGCCCGCTCTCGTTGACGTCGGCGGTCTCGGGCAGATCGTCCGAACCGACGTACAGCTTCTTCGAGTCCGGGTGCAGCAGCAGGTCGCGGGGTTTGCCCGCCGTGGTGAACTGCGCCACCGCCCGGTACGCGACGGTGCCCTGCGGTACGTCGGCCCCCTCACCCCCGGCTGCCGATACGGGCGTTCCGGTGGCGGCCGAGGCCAGCACGAGCGCGAGCGCGGCCGAGGCGGCGCCGGCGCGAGCGGGGGTGAGGAGGTGTCGGGGTGTCATGGCTTCCTCGTCGACGGGTCGGGCAATCGGTCCCGGGACGGGATCAGTTGAAGGTCACCGGGACGTGCACGTCGTACTTGCGGTTCGAGGAGTTGAAGTGGTCGGCGCGCGTGACGACGGCGCATTCGACCGTCTCGCCGCAGATCTGGCCGCCGCCCAGGTCGGCCTTGACGTGGATGGTGACGCTGAAGGTGCCGCCCGGGCCGAACTTGGAGGTGTTGGCCAGGGTCCCGCCGAAGACGTTGTTGATCCAGTGCGAGGCGCCGGTGGTGCCCGACTGGTCCGAACCGCCCAGGCAGGGGGTGGGCTTGCTCGCGCCCGGCGCCCCGCTCACCGCACAGAGGCTCACGTATATGCCCCTGGAGGTGTTGTAGCCACTGCCGGTGACCGTGACGTTCTGACCGGCCGCGGCGGCGGTGGAGGGCGCGGTGAGGCTGAGGCTGTAGGTGGTCCCGCCGTCGGTGACCGTACGCGTCGAGGTGGCGGCCGAGGCGGAGCCGGCCGCACCGACGGCGAGCGCGACAGCGGCGGAGGCGGCGACGGCCGCGCGGGCGGCGGTACGGGGCAGGGAGGCAGCACGCATCACTGGAACACCTTTCAGGCACAGGGAGTCGCAAAACTGAGGTAAGGCTAACCTAATATCGATCAAGGTTGCACGCCTGTTTCACGCCATCCCCACCGCCATGACGGCCAGTCAAATACGCCTGACAGGTGCGCCCATGGCCCTGCACGAGGTCCCGGGCATGCGGCGGCCCGGCCGCACCGCATGGCACAGCCGGGCCGTGGCCGAGGACCCCGCTCCTCACCCCCGGTAGGTCTCCAGCAGCCGCAGCCAGATCTCGCTGATGGTCGGGAAGGCCGGTACCGCGTGCCACAACCGCTGGATCGGGACCTCACCCGCGACCGCGACGGTGGCCGCGTGGATCAGTTCGGCCGCGCCCGGACCGACGAAGGTGACGCCGAGAAGGACCTCCCGGTCGAGGTCGACAATCATCCGCGCCCGGCCCCGGTAGCCGTCGGCGTACAGCCCGGCGCCGGACACCCTGGACATGTCGTAGTCGACCGCCCGCACCCGGTGCCCGGCCCGTTCGGCCTCGGCCAGGGTCAGGCCGACCGCGGCGGCCTCCGGATCGGTGAAGACCGCCTGCGGGAGCGCGCGGATGTCGGCGGTCGGCACGTGCGCGCCCCAGGGCCCGGTGTCCAGCGGGGTGCCGGCCGCCCGGGCGGCGATCGCGGCGCCCACGATCCGGGCCTGGTACTTGCCCTGGTGGGTGAGGAGCGCGCGGTGGTTGACGTCCCCGACGGCGTAGAGCCAGTCGTGGCCGGGCACCCGGCAGGTGTCGTCGACGTCGATCCACTTGCCGGCCGGGAGGCCGATGGTGTCGAGTCCGATGTCCTCGGTCCGGGGCGCGCGGCCCGTCGCCATCAGCAGCTCGTCGCCCTCCAGCGTCTCGCCGCCCTCGAGGACCACGCTGACGGGCCCGGTCGAGCCGTCCCGTACGACGGCCTCGACGGACACGTCCGTACGGACCACCGCCCCGGCCTCGCGCAGCGCGTCGGCGACCAGTTCCCCCGCGAAGGGCTCCATCCGCGGCAGCAGCCCGGAGCCGCGCACCAGGACGGTGACCTGCGATCCGAGGGCCTGCCAGGCGGTGGCCATCTCGGCGGCCACCACCGAGCCGCCCACGATCAGCAGCCGGCCGGGGGCCTCCTTCGCGGAGGTCGCCTCGCGACTGGTCCAGGGGCGGGCCCCGGCGATCCCGGGGAGCTCGGGGATCATGGCCCGGGTGCCGGTGGCGACGACCACCGCGTGCCGCGCCGAGAGGATGTGGTGCTCGCCCTCGGGGCTGGTGACGGCCACCTTGCGGACCCCGTAGAGCCTGCCGTGGCCCCGGTAGACGTGGGCGCCGGTCGAGTCGATCCAGTCGATCTGGCCCTGGTCCTTCCAGTCCCCGGTCCAGTAGTCGCGGTGCGCGAGCACCGCCGCCGTGTCCAGGGGCCCCTGCACGGCGCCCGCCAGGCCCGGCACCCGGCGGGCGTCGGCCCGGGCCAGTGCCGGCCGCAGCAGCGCCTTGCTCGGGATGCAGGCCCAGTAGGAGCACTCGCCGCCCACCAGTTCGCTCTCGACGAGCGCCGTGCTCAATCCGGCGGCGCGGGTCCGGTCGACGATGTTCTCGCCGGCCGGGCCCCCGCCGAGGACCACTACGTCGTACTCCACCGCTTCAGTCATACGGACCAGTGTCTCCGCCGGTCGGTCCCGGCGGCGGATCATCAGGACCCCGGCGTGCCGGGCTCCTGCGCGCCCGTGCTCCCGGCGCCCTTCTGCTCCGCGGCGATCTTGGCGCGGATCTCGTCCATGTCGAGGTCCCGGGCCTGCCGGATGAGGTCCGTCAGGGCCGCCTCCGGGAGTGCGCCCGGCTGCGCGAAGATGGCCACCTGGTCCCGGACGATCATCAGCGTCGGGATCGAGGTGATCTGGAAGGCCCCGGCAAGCTCCTGCTGCGCCTCGGTGTCCACCTTGGCGAAGACGAGGTCGGGATGGGCCTCGGAGGCCCGCTCGTACACCGGGGCGAACTGCAGGCACGGCCGGCACCAGCCCGCCCAGAAGTCGATCAGCACGAACGGGTTCTCGCTGACCGTCTGGTCGAAGTTTTCCTTGGTGAGTTCGACTGTAGCCACGGTTTGAAGACCTCCTGATTGAGCCGTCTGCTCGTTGAACGAACGACCTGCCTCCGGCATTCCGCGGACACCGCCGACCGGCCCCCCGCCGCATACGGGAGGCGTTCCGTCGAAGGGTGACGCGTTTGCGTATCGACGTGCACGCGCACCTGTGGACCGCGGACCACCTGACCCGCCCGGAACCCCGGGGGGGTTCCGACGGGCCGGGCAGGCCGGACAGAACCTGCGCCGGGACAGGGTCTAGAAGGGGTGGTCCGCAGGGGTGCTGCGGGCCGTGGTCCAGCGCAGCTCCGTGAAGGCGTCCAGGTTCGCCTCCCCGCCGAACCGGGCGCCGGTGCCGGAGGCACCGACTCCGCCGAACGGGGCGACGGCCTCGTCGTTGACCGTCTGGTCGTTGATGTGCGCGATCCCGGTCGGGATCCGCTCGGCCAGGTCGAGCCCGCGCGCCGCGTCCCGGGTCACGATCCCGAGGGAGAGGCCGTAGGGGCCCGCCGAGGCCAGCGCCACCGCTTCCTCCTCCGTCGCGAAGGACCGTACGGGGGCGACCGGGCCGAAGACCTCCTCGGCGTAGGCGGGGGTGTCGTCGGCGACGCCCGCCAGGACGGTCGGCCGGTAGAAGAGGTCCCGGTGCGTGCCGCCGGCGACGAGCTTGGCCCCCTGCTCGGTGCTGGCCTCCACCAGGGCGTGGACGCGCTCCAGCTGGGCGCGGTCGATCAGCGGTCCCAGGTGGACCTGCTCGCGGTACGGGTCCCCGACGGCGAGTTCCTCGGCGCGCGCGGCCAGCCGCTCGACGTACTCGTCGTAGAGCGAGGCGTGTACGAGGTGGCGCCCTGCGGTCATGCAGATCTGGCCCTGGTGGAAGAAGGAGCCCCAGGAGGCCTGGGCCACGGCGGCCTCGATGTCGGCGTCGCGGAGTACGAGGAGCGCGGAGTTCCCGCCCAACTCCAGGTGGACGCGCTTGAGGTGACGGCCCGCCAGTTCACCGACGGACCGGCCGGCAGCGGTGGACCCGGTGAAGGACACCACCCGGACCCGCGCGTCGGCCACCACCGCGGCGCCCGTCCCGGCGCCGCCGGGCAGGACCTGCAGCAGCCCGCACGGCAGTCCGGCGGCGGCGAGCACCGCGGCGAGGGCGAGGCCGCCGCACACGGCGGTGCGCCGGTCCGGCTTGAGCAGCACCGCGTTGCCGAGGGCCAGTGCGGGCGCGACCGAGCGGATCGCCAGGATCAGCGGGGCGTTGAAGGGGGCCACGACCCCGACCACCCCGGCCGGTACCCGGCGGGTGAAGGACAGCCGGGGCGCTTCGCTCGGCAGCACCTGCCCGGTGGGGCGGGAGGCCAGTGCGGCGGCCTCGTAGCACTCCTGCGCGGCGACGTGCAGCTCGAAGCCGGCCTTGCCCGGTATCGAGCCGGACTCGCGGACCAGCCATTCCCGCAGCTCGTCGGCGTGGGCCGTGAACAGGTCCCCGGCGCGGCGCAGCACGGCCGCCCGCTCCGGGTGGGTGGCGCGCGCCCAGTCCTGCTGCGCCGCGCGGGCCCGTACGGCGGCCTCCGCTACATCGGCGGGCGCGGCGAGGTCGATGGTGGCGAGGGTGCGGCCGGTGGCGGGTTCGACGACCGGCGCGGCGCCGCCGGTGAGGGTGGGTCCGTCCTGCCAGAGCGTCGGGTCGAGGAGCGGCATGGCGCGGGGCCTCCGGGTGGGGATGGGCGGGGCGGGGGGCGGCAGCACGCGCCATCGTGCCAGACCGGAGGCTCCACTTCTGTTCAGTTATTGGGCAGTTGACGCCGGGCGGTGACCGGAAACGATCGACGCCCTGACGGCGAGGGGGGTGGGGTCAGCGCTCCAGGACGAGTGCGATGCCCTGCCCGACCCCGATGCACAGGGCCGCCATGCCGGTACCGGAGCCGGCCGCCGCCAGTTGGTGCGCGACCGATCCGGCCAGCCGGGCGCCCGAGGCACCGAGCGGATGGCCGATCGCGATGGCGCCACCGCGCGGGTTGACCACGGCCGGGTCGAGGTCCGGCCAGGCCGCCAGGCAGCCCAACGCCTGTGCGGCGAAGGCCTCGTTGAGTTCGAAGGCGGCGAGATCGGCGAACCCGCGGCCGGACTTGGCCAGCGCCCGCTGCACGGCGTCCACCGGGCCCAGACCGAAGAGCTGGGGCTCGATCCCGGTGACGGCGGAGGCGCTGATCCGGGCGAGCGGCTCCCGGCCGGTGGCCGCCAGCCCCTCCTCGTCGGTCAGCAGGAGTGCGGCGGCGCCGTCGTTGAGCGGGGAGGCGTTGCCGGCCGTGACCGTGCCCGTGCCGTCGGTCCGGAAGGCCGGCTTCAGCCGGGCCAGCGCCTCGGGCGTGGAACCTTCCCGGATGCACTCGTCGCGCACCAGGTCCACCCCGCCGTACGGGACGACCTCGTTGTCGTACAGCCCGGCGGACCAGGCGGCCGCCGCCTTGCGGTGGCTCTCCAGGGCGAAGGCGTCCTGCGCCTCGCGGGTGATGCCGTGCTTGTCCGCGACGAGTTCGGCGCCCTCGCCGAGCGAGCCGGTCCACTCCTCGGGCATGCGCGGGTTGGTCATCCGCCAGCCCAGGGTGGTGGACCACATCTGCTGGTGCCCGGCCGGGAAGGCCCGCTCGGGCTTCTGGACGACCCACGGGGCGCGGCTCATCGACTCGACGCCGCCCGCGATGGCCACGGAGGCGTCACCCAGCGCGATGGCGCGGGCGGCCTGGATCACGGCTTCGAGGCCGGACCCGCACAGCCGGTTGACGGTGACCCCGGGGACGCTCACCGGCAGCCCGGCCAGCAGGACCGCCATGCGGGCCACGTCCCGGTTGTCCTCGCCCGCGCCGTTGGCGTCGCCGAAGACGACGTCGTCGATACGGGCCGGATCGAGGTCGGGCGTCCGGTCCACCAGCGCGCGCACGACGTGCGCGGCGAGGTCGTCCGGCCGCACCCCGGCGAGGGCGCCGCCGAACTTGCCGATCGGGGTGCGGACGGCGTCGACGACGTAGACGTCGCGGACGGTGCGGATGCTCATGGGGGCTCTCCTGGGCGGATCCGTACGGGCGGGGGCGCGTCGGTGCCGGTGTCGGCACCGGGGCACGCCGCCGGGCACGCCCGGTGGGGCGCGCCCGCAGTCTCCGTCCGCACGTCACCGCCTGTCAACGGCTCCCCGGACCCGACCCGCGAGACGGCCTGGGCGCGACGCGGGCGCGACCGGCGTCAGGTGGACTCCCGGTGGATGGCGGTGGCCGCCATCAGGTCGTGCCGCTCCGTGACCTCCGACGGCTCGCGCACCGCCCGGTCCACCAGCGAGGCCAGATGGGCGCCGGTCGGCATCTCCAGTCGCACGGTGCTCAGCCGCGGCCGCAGCAACCGCCCGATCAGCAGGTCGTCGGCGCCGATGACGGCGACGTCCCCGGGGACGCGCAGCCCCTCGTCCTGGAGGGCCCGCATCAGCAGCATCGCGTACTCGTCGTTGTACGCGAACGCCGCGTCGAGCCCGAGCCCGCGCCAGCGGGCCGCGAGGGCCGCGGCCGACTCCTCCGAGTAGGCCATCGGGAGGGCCGAGACCTCGGCCCCCGCGACCGAGCGGGCGCCCGCGAGCCGGGGCACGGAGAACAGCTCCAGCCCTTCCTCCTCGGGCACCACCACACCGATCCGGCCTCGCCCGCGCTCGACGAGATGGGCGGCGGCCCGGACGCCGACCTCCTGCTGGTCCATGACGAGCGCGTGCGCCCCGGGCACACCGACGGGCCCCATCGTGATCACGGCGCGGGCCCCGGCCCGCTTGAGCGTGGCGACGTTGTGCGCGGAGAGGGTGATCTCGCCGAGGGACATCACGGCCACCGGGCGCAGCTCCGCCCAGGCCCGGACGGCCTCGTCGCCGCTGAGTCCGAGGCTCCCGTACTGCACCACGGTGTAGTCGAGGCGGCGCAGTGCCCACTGGAGTTCGTTGAGGAAGGTGCTGTAGAGCGGTCCGACCGGCACGTGGGAGGTGGGCAGCAGCACGATCCTGGTGTGTCCGGCACGCAGGCTGCGGGCGGCCGCGTGCGGGACGTACCCGAGTTCCTCGGCGGCCTCGCGGACCTTGCGGCGGGTCGGCTCGCTGATGCGTACGGCTTCGGCGTTGTTCAGCACGTACGAGACCGTCGCGCGCGAGACGCCCGCGAGACGGGCCACGTCGGCGCTCGTCGGAACGGCGGCCGGCACGGCCGGGGCGGGGGCCGGCGCGGAGGCCGGCTGCTTCGGCGATTTCGATGACTGAGACATTGCCGTGGCATCTTTCCAGACCGATTGCGCCCGGGGGCTGGCGGATGGCCTGAATCGAATGCTACACAATGGTTACACGAGTCATTGACACGTGTAACCACGGCGTCACATCCCACTTCGGCCGATGTGTCACTGCCGTGTCCCGTCGTGCCGCCGCCCTGTCGCGCTCCGTCGCACCCCCGCCGTCGCGACGGGGCGGCGCGCACTCCTCGCACCGTTCCACCCCGGTTCCACCTCCCCCCATCCGCCCGCATCCGCCCGCATCCGCCCAGGAGGGCACCGTGGCCCTTTCCTCCCCCGACACCGGCACCGGCACCGGCCCCGCCGCCCCCACCGACGCACCCCCGGGCCCCGGCTCCGCACGACGCGGCCTGCTGCCCCTGCTGCTCGTCGGCAACAGCGCCATGTACGCGCTCCACGTCGGCGTGGCCGGAGTCCTGCTCGCGCTCCAGGTCGAGGACATCGACCCGGCGGACAAGGTGGCGAACTTCGGCCTGATAGCAGGGGTCTCGGCGATCTTCGCCACCGTCTTCAACCCCGTCGCCGGCGCCCTGTCCGACCGCAGCGGCCGGCGCGATCCCTGGATCCTCGGCGGTGGACTCGCCGCCGTACCGGCGATGTTCCTGCTCGGCCTCGCCGACACGATCCTGTTGATCACCATCGCCTGGTGCCTCGGCCAGGCCGTCATGAACGTCTACCAGGCCGCCATCACCTCCGTGGTCCCCGACCGGGTACCCATGGACGCCCGCGGCAAGGCCTCTGCGGCCGTGGGACTCGGTCTGCCCTTCGGCTCCACCCTCGGCGCCCTCGTCGGCGCGGCCTTCTCGGAGGACCACCGCACCGGGTACCTCGTCTTCGGCGCCCTCGTGGCCGGCGCGGCGGTGCTCTTCACCGCCTGCGGACGCGAGCAGCGGCTCCCGGCCCGCGCCCCCATGCCCGTCAGGGCCCAGCTCGCCGCCTTCACGAGCGCACTGCGCGACCACGACTTCCGGTGGGCCTTCATCGGGCGGGCCCTGCTCGTCCTCGGGTACTTCGCCGTGAGCGGCTACCAGCTCTACATCCTGCAGGACCACACCGTGCTGCCCGGCGGCATGAAGCCGGAGGCCGCGGTGGCCGTGCTGATGCCGCTGACCAGCGTGGCGATGGTCGTCTCCACGGTGCTCGGCGGATACCTCTCCGACCGCTTCGACCGCCGCAAGCCGTTCGTCGGCGCCTCCGCACTGCTGTCGGCCGTCGCGCTGGTCGTCCCGGCCGTGTCGACCAGCTGGACCGCGATGCTGTGCTTCGCCGTGGTCAACGGGCTGGCGTTCGGCTGCTACATGGCGGTGGACACCGCCCTCGTGACGATGGTGCTCCCCAAGGCCGAGGACGCCGCCCGCGACATGGGCGTGCTCAACATCGCCAACGCCGGTCCGCAGATCATCGCGCCCTTCATCGCCTCGGTGATCGTCTCGTTCAGCGGTGGGTACACCGCGCTGTTCGTCGTCGCGGCCGTGCTGGCGGTGGCCGGGGCCCTTGCCGTGAAGCCGATCCGCAGCGTGCGCTGACCGGCCGCGGCTCCTCCCCGCCTCCGCCCCTCCGACCGTTTCACCCCTTCGATCCATCGACCGGAATTCGCCGTCGAGAAAGGCATCACCGTGCACCTGCACACCCAGACCTGGGGCGAGGGCGACCGTGTCGCCCTCCTGATCCACGGCATCATGGCCGACCACCGGACCTGGCGCCGCGTCGGCCCCGCCCTCGCCGACCACGGCTACCGCGTCATCGCCGTGGACCTGCGGGGCCACGGCGCCAGCGGCCGCGGCGAGTACAGCCCCGGGCACTTCGCGGACGACGTGGTCGAGACGCTCCCGGCCGGCGCCGAACTCGCCATCGGTCACTCCCTCGGCGGCCTGACCCTGTCGCTCGCGGTGGACCGACTGCGGCCGGCCCGGGCCGTCTTCTCGGACCCGGCGTGGCACCTGGCCGCCCCCGCCGAGGGCTTCGGTCCGGAGCTGCTCGCGCAGTTCAAGACGGCGACCAAGGAGCAGATACGGGCCATGAGCCCGCGCTGGGAGGAGGTGGACGTCGACATCGAACTGGAGACCCTGGCGGTCTGGGACGAACGGACCGCACTGAGTCTCGCCCCTCTGATGGGCACCGACCTGATGCCGCGGGCACCGGTGGTCCCCTCGCTCGTCCAGCTCGCCGACCCGAGCGCGCTGATCACCGAGGAGCGGGCGCAGCTGCTCAAGAGCCGCGGTTTCGAGGTGCGTTCGGTCGCCGGGGCTGGACACACCATCCACCGCGACGACTTCGACGGATTCATGGCCTCTCTGGACGGCTGGGTCTAGAACTGCGCGGCCACTCCCCATTACGGTCTTCCTACCGACCGGTAATGGGGAGTGGTTCGCGATGTCCGATTCAGCCACCTGGACCACCTGGACCACTTCGGCCACCCCCTCGACGGCGCCCGGCCTGGTCGACATGGTCGCGGCACTCGCCGAAGGGACGGTGTCGGCACGGCAGTTGACCGAGGAGGCGCTGCGCCGGATCGCCGCGGCCCAGCCGGAGCTCAACGCCTTCCGGACCGTGCGCACCGAGGCCGCGCTCGCGGAGGCGGACGCGGCGGACCGACGGCTGGCCGCGGGCGAACGCCTGCCGCTGCTGGGCGTGCCGCTGGCGGTCAAGGACGACATGGACGTGACCGGAGAGCCGACCGCCTTCGGCTGCGCAGGAGCCTTCGCCCCGAAGACCGCCGACAGCGAGGCGGTACGAAGGCTGCGCGCGGCCGGCGCGGTGATCGTCGGCAAGACCCAGACACCGGAGCTGGGGCAGTGGCCCGTCACCGAGGGCGAGGCCTTCGGCGACACCCGCAATCCGTGGAACCCGGCCTACACGCCCGGCGGCTCCTCCGGCGGCTCGGCGGCCGCCGTCGCGGCGGGCCTGGTCCCGGCCGCCCTGGGCTCGGACGGGGCGGGATCGGTCCGCATCCCCGCGGCCTGGACCCACCTGGTGGGCGTGAAACCCCAGCGCGGGCGCATCTCCACCTGGCCGGAGCCGGAGTCCTTCCACGGGCTCACGGTCAACGGCGTACTGGCCCGCACCGTCGCCGACGCCGCGCTCCTGCTGGACGCCGCGAGCGGGCCGCACCCCGAGGACCTGCACCGTCCGGCACGCATCTCCGCCGTCGAGGCGGCCCGCCGCACGCCCCGCCGGCTGCGGATCGCCCTCTCCTTCGACATGGCCTTCACGGCGACGCCCAAGTCACTGGACCCGCAGGTCCGTTCCGCCGTGGAGCGGCTGGCGGTCCGGCTGGAGTCGCTGGGCCACGAGGTGATCCCGGAGGACCCCCGCTACGGCCCGATCGGGCTGACCTTCGTACCCCGCGCGACCAGCGGCGTACGGGACTGGGTGGAGCGGGTGCCGGATCCCGCCCTGCTGGACCCGCGCACGCACGAGGCCGTACGGACGGCCCGCGTCCTGGGCGGGCTCGCCCTGCGGGTCTCCCGCCGGGCGGAGTCGGTCCTGCGGCGGCGGGTCGGCGAGATCTTCGACCGCTTCGACGTGGTGCTGACCCCGACGACGGCCACCCCGCCGCTGCGCATCGGCGCCCTCGCCGGGCTGGGGGCCATGGCCACGGACCGGGCGATGATAGCCGCCTGCCCGTACGCCTGGACGTGGAACGTCCTGGGCTGGCCCGGGGTGAACATCCCGGCCGGCCTCACGGCCGACGGCCTGCCGATGGGGGCCCAACTCCTGGGCCCGGCCGACTCGGAGCCACTGCTGCTGGGGCTGGCCGCGCAGGTGGAGGCGGCGGAGGACTGGGCGGCCCTGCGGCCCGGCCCCTGATCCGTGTCCCCACCGGGAGGTGCGGCCGGGCCGTCCGGCTCCGGCCCCGGCCCAGGTCGTCTCTTTCGGATCTTGTCGGTCGGGCCCGCGTCGTCCGGTGCCGTGCATCTCCCCCAGCTATCGCTGGGAGGTGCCCCCTGGGCGGAGGAGCGCCGTTGTACTGGACGTACTGCGGTGGTCCGGCAA